>NZ_LNGH01000035.1 GCF_011057715.1 Marinitoga sp. 38H-ov | reverse complement strand
GTTATCAGGGATAATATAATTTTAAATTTATTTTTGTAAACTCATAAAATTAGAATATGAATGGGCAATGGTTTTATTATAAAAAGAAATAAGCAATAAAGTTGCTATTTGAGGTGGCTTTATTGTAATAATTCTAAAAGGGGGTATTGATATGTCATTCAAAATTATTAGTTTGAATGAACCAGGGATTTTATCAGATTCATCAGATTTAACGCCGTGTGATAGTGATCCAGGTGCCGGAGATGGTGGAATGTCCTGTTTATTTACCTGTGCTCCGGGGAGCATAGATAGAATTTTGGAAATTAATTGTTCCGGGGAAGATTATATACCACCTATATTAGTTCCAAGTTCATGTAATTAGTTTCAAGGGTGTTCAAAATTGAACACCCATTTATCTATTAATAAAATGAGAGGAGTGGATGTTTTGAAATACTTAAAAATTTTATTTTTATTGATTATAATATTATTTGGTAATATACTATATGGATATGTAAAAATCGATAAAAATAAATTGCATTCATTATATGAATATGTACAAAAATATTATGTTAAATATAAAACACAAAATCTAGAGATTTATTTTGAAAAAGATTCTCCATTTAGAAAACATATTGCTGTTTATGCAAAAATATTTCAGGATGAGGTAGATTATTTTATTAAAGTATTTAAAGAAAAAGAAATCCCAGAAAAAATTGTTATTGTAATTATTAATAATGATGCAGATAAATTGGCATTTTCTAACGAGAATGCATCATTTACTACAGGGATAATAGATAAGGATAAAATTAAAACCTTTATTTTTTCAACCATATGGGCTGTTCCACATGAAATAGTTCATGGTTTATGTGGTATATTATGGGGTAAAAGTGGAGTTCCATATATAGATGAAGCTTTTGCAAGCTGGTTTAGATGGTATGATAATCCGTACGTTATAAATAGTTATAATAAAATAATAAAAAAAATAATAATAGATTCTGATGAATTTAAAGTGTTGACGTTTAATGAGAAGTTTAAAAAGATTTTCTTTAATTATAATAATGGTTATACTTTTGGTATTTCATTTTTTGATTTTATTACAAAAAAGTATGGTTATAATGAACTAAAGAAATTATATCAGGAATCTGGAATCCTTTCAGAAAAAATGCTGGAGGAAAAATTAAAAGAATATGCTAAAAACTGGCTTAAATGGCTGGGAGAGACACATTTTGAAGGTAAATATTACTATAAAATGATTTTTAAATACTATAATCATAATTTTACGGGTACCATGGAACTAAAAAAATTATATTCAATAAAAAATATTACAAATAATTTTTATTTTAACTCGCAGCTAAATGCTTTGATTTTTAATTTAGATTACTCTACAAGAAGTGGTTTCATATATTATTTAAATAATGAAAAGATAGAGATTTATGATTCAATCCCTTTAGCAGTTTCAAAAAATTATATAGTAAAATTTGAAGATTATAATTCATTTTATATTTTTGATAGAAATAACACAAATAAAAAGATAAAATTAAATATAAATTATAAATATATAATTCCATCTATATTTATATCAGAAAATGAAAAAAAATTAATAGTAGTAAATGGAGAAAAAATAGATGAGATTAAAGAATACAGTATTGATACCGGTAAACACATAAAAACAATGGATTATAATAAATATATATCTACAATAAAAGAAATAAATGGAAATATAA
>NZ_LNGH01000034.1 GCF_011057715.1 Marinitoga sp. 38H-ov | reverse complement strand
GGTATAAAGTTTATTATAGATCATATAAATACTTTTTTTACAAATCAATTCACTATTAATTAACAAAATTAACGAAGATGTAAGTTGACAAAGTGGAGAAAAGGTGGTAATATATATACTCGGACGCGGGCGAAAGCCAGTGGAAGGAAAAGCTCCTTGACAAGTGAACAGAGACACCCAGCGGAAGTAAAGAAGAGCGAGGTCGAACTCTTGGATGGAGGGTTTGATCCTGGCTCAGGGCGAACGCTGGCGGCGTGCTTAACACATGCAAGTCGAACGAGGAGGCTCTCTTCGGGGAGTAGTACTAGTGGCGAACGGGTGAGTAACGCGTAGGAAGGTATCCTCCAGACTGGGACAACCATTGGAAACGATGGCTAATACCAGATGAGACCGAGAGGTGAAAGCGTGCTAAGGCATGGCTGGAGGAGCTGCCTGCGACCCATCAGGTAGTTGGTAGGGTAAAGGCCTACCAAGCCGACGACGGGTAGCCGGCGTGAGAGCGTGGCCGGCCACAGGGGGACTGAGACACGGCCCCCACTCCTACGGGAGGCAGCAGTGGGGAATATTGGACAATGGGGGAAACCCTGATCCAGCGACGCCGCGTGGAGGACGAAGTCCTTCGGGACGTAAACTTCTGAACTTATCGAACAATAAAGTGAGAAGGGAATGTCTCACAGATGAGGGTAGATAAGGAAAAGCCCCGGCTAACTACGTGCCAGCAGCCGCGGTAATACGTAGGGGGCGAGCGTTGCCCGGAATCACTGGGCGTAAAGGGGGTGTAGGCGGTTATCTAAGTCAGATGTAAAAAACCTTGGCTCAACCAAGGGGCTGCGTCTGAAACTGGATAACTTGAGGTTACTAGAGGGAGACGGAATTACCTGTGTAGCGGTGAAATGCGTAGATACAGGTAAGAAGGCCGGTGGTGAAGACGGTCTCCTGGGGTAAACCTGACGCTGAGGCCCGAAAGCTAGGGGAGCAAACCGGATTAGATACCCGGGTAGTCCTAGCCGTAAACGATGCCCACTAGGTGTGAGCGGTAGTACCGTTCGTGCTGAAGCTAAGGCGATAAGTGGGCCGCCTGGGGAGTACGTCCGCAAGGATGAAACTCAAAGGAATTGACGGGGACCCGCACAAGCGGTGGAGCATGTGGTTTAATTCGAAGCTAAGCGAAGGACCTTACCAGGGCTTGACATATAGGTGGTAGGATGCAGAGATGTATCCGACCGGTCACTTTTGTGACTGGAGCCTAAACAGGTGGTGCACGGCCGTCGTCAGCTCGTGCCGTGAGGTGTTGGGTTAAGTCCCGCAACGAGCGCAACCCTTGTCGTTAGTTACCAGCACGTAAAGGTGGGGACTCTAACGAGACAGCCGCCGACGAGGCGGAGGAAGGAGGGGATGACGTCAGGTAATCGTGCCCCTTATGTCCTGGGCGACACACGTGCTACAATGGCAGGGACAGAGGGTAGCGAAGTCGAAAGGCGGAGCGAATCCCAGAAACCCTGCCCCAGTTCAGATTGTAGTCTGAAACCCGACTACATGAAGCCGGAATCGCTAGTAATCGCAGGTCAGCCATACTGCGGTGAATACGTTCCCGGGTCTTGTACACACCGCCCGTCAAGCCACCCGAGTTGGAAACGCCCGAAGATGGGTAGTCCAACCGGAAGGAGGACGCCTATTGAGGGTGGAGTCAGCGAGGGGGGCTAAGTCGTAACAAGGTAGGTGTACCGGAAGGTGCGCCTGGATCACCTCCTTTCTAAGGAGAAAAGAAAAGGGTGTCTCTGTTCAGTAGTGAAGGAGTTGGGGTAGTAGCTCAACTGGGAGAGCGTCTGCCTTGCACGCAGAAGGTTAGGGGTTCAAGTCCCCTCTACTCCACCAGCTCATTGACAAGTGCATAGTGAAAGATAAGGTCAAGGTAAAAAGGGCTTACGGAGGATGCCTTGGCGACGGGAGGCGAAGAAGGACGTGGCAAGCTGCGAAAAGCTGCGGGGAGCTGCAAGCGAGCGTTGATCCGCAGATGTCCGAATGGGGAAACCCGAAAATCTCCGAAAGGAGAGGCGAACCCGGGGAAGGGAAACATCTTAGTACCCGGAGGAAAAGAAATCAAACGAGATTCCCTGAGTAGTGGCGAGCGAAAGGGGAGTAGCCCAAACCAGTTAGGTGTAAAAGGGTGCAGCCGTTGCCTAACTGGGGTAGAGGGAAGTAATCGGAGCCAACTGCATGAGGCTCGGGGAAGAAATATGTATAGCCGAAGTATCTGGGAAGATACACCGAAGAGGGTGAAAGTCCCGTAGGCGAAATACATATGAATCCCTGGATTACTCTCCCAAGTAGCGTGGGACACGAGGAATCCTGCGTGAATCTGGGTGGACCACCATCCAAGGCTAAATACTACCCGTCGACCGATAGAGAAGAAGTACCGTGAGGGAAAGGTGAAAAGGACCCCGGGAGGGGAGTGAAAGAGAACCTGAAACCGTAAGCCTACAAGAAGTGGGAGCTCGAAAGAGTGACCGCGTGCCTTTTGATTAATGTGCCCACGAATTGCATGCATTGGCGAGGATAAGCCGAGAGAGGTGGATCCGAAGTGAAAGCGAGCCTGAAAAGGGCGAATAGTCAATGTATGCAGACCCGAAGCCAGGTGAGCTATCCATGGGCAGGGTGAAGTTGCGGTGAAACGCAATGGAGGCCCGAACCGGTATGCAGTGAAACGCATTCGGATGACCTGTGGATAGGGGTGAAAAGCCAACCGAACCTGGTGATAGCTGGATCTCCCCGAAACGTGTGTAGGCACGGCCTCGACAGAAGACTTACGGGGGTAGAGCACTGATAGGCGTAGGGGGGTAACCTCCGAAACTTGTCAAACTCCGAATACCGTAAGTTAATAGTCGGGAGACAGACTGTGGGGGAAAAGCTCCATGGTCGAGAGGGAAACAGCCCAGACCGCCAGCTAAGGACTCGAAGGGACAGCTAAGTGTGAAAGGTAGTGGACTGCCAGAGACAGCCGGGATGTTGGCTTAGAAGCAGCCATCATTAAAAGAGTGCGTAACAGCTCACCGGTTGAGGCGGACTGCGCCGAAAATGTAAGGAGGCTAAAGCTGTACTCCGAAGCTGCGGAATCTGCGGATTGGTAGGGGAGCATTGTGCAGTAGGGAGAAGGCAAGTTGCGAAGCTTGTTGGACGAAGCACAAGAGCGGATGTGGGCATGAGTAACGAGAGGAAGGTGAGAATCCTTCCCCCCGAAAGCCCAAGGGTACCTGGGGAAGGGTCGTCCGCCCAGGGTAAGCCGGGACCTAAGGTGAATCCGAAAGGAGTAACCGATGGAAAACGGGTAAAGAATCCCGTGCCATACATGACCGATAGTAAGAGGGGTGACGCAGAAGGTAAAGCCTCGTGAGCAAGTGGCACGCTCATCTAAGCGCAAAGGTCAGAGAAGCTGGTAGGGAAATCCGCTGGTGGAGACTGAAGCGTGATGGGGAGGACGTAAGTCCAACGAGGTCGTAGCCAAGCTGCCAAGAAAAACCTCGCTTACTGGTTGATGTATGCCCGTTCCGAAAACCGACACAGGTGGGTGAGCTGAGAAGGCTAAGGGGAGCAGGCTAACCTCCGCTAAGGAACTCGGCAAAATAGCCCCGTAACTTCGGGAGAAGGGGTGCTCCTTGATGTGGGCAACTGCATTGGGGAGTCGCAGTGACAAGGTCCAGGCGACTGTTTACCAAAAACACAGGACTCTGCGAACTCGAAAAGAGGACGTATAGGGTCTGACGCCTGCCCAGTGCCGGAAGGTTAAGGGGAGTGGTGAGAGCTACGAACCGAAGCCCCGGTAAACGGCGGCCGTAACTATAACGGTCCTAAGGTAGCGAAATTCCTTGTCGGGTAAGTTCCGACCTGCATGAATGGCGTAACGATTTGGACACTGTCTCAGCGGAGGGCCTGGTGAAATTACAGACTGGGTGAAGATGCCCAGTACCCGCAGTTAGACGGAAAGACCCCGTGGAGTTTTACTGTAGCCTGACATTGTAACTTGTCATGTTGTGTACAGGATAGGTGGGAGGCGGAGAATCCTGCTCGCAAGGGTAGGAGGAGCCGACGGTGGGATACCACCCTCAGCATGATGGGTTACTAACCATTAAGTGTGAAGAGCACAGGTGGGACAGTGTTAGGTGGGCAGTTTGACTGGGGCGGTCGCCTCCTAAAGAGTAACGGAGGTGCGCGAAGGTAGGCTCATGTGGGTTGGAAATCCACAGAAGAGTGTAAAGGCAAAAGCCTGCCTGACTGCGAGACTGACAGGTCGAGCAGGGTGGAAACACGGTCTTAGTGACCCGGCGGATCCGAGTGGAAGGGCCGTCGATCAACGGATAAAAGTTACCCCGGGGATAACAGGCTTATCGCGCTCAAGAGTTCATATCGACGGCGCGGATTGGCACCTCGATGTCGACTCATCGCATCCTGGGGCTGAAGTAGGTCCCAAGGGTTGGGCTGTTCGCCCATTAAAGCGGTACGTGAGTTGGGTTCAGAACGTCGTGAGACAGTTCGGTCCCTATCTGCTGCGGGCGTAGGAAACTTGAGGGGGGTCACACCTAGTACGAGAGGACCGGTGTGAGGGTACCACTGGTAAATCAGCTGTTCCGCCAGGAGCAGGAGCTGAGTAGCCAAGTACCTGACCGATAACCGCTGAAAGCATCTAAGCGGGAAACGGGCCCCGAGATGAGGTTTCCCACTCTACGGAGGTAAGGGCAGTTCGAGACTAGGACGTAGATAGGCCGGAGGTGTAAGTACAGTGATGTATTGAGCCGACCGGTACTAATAGCCCGAGGCCTTGACCTTATTAAGTAACTATGCACATGTGAATGAGTATTGAGGGGTGCAGATACCAGATATGGAAACACGCGGATCCATGCCGAACCCGACCGTTAAGCATATCTGGGCCGATGGTAGTATGGGCAATCCATGCGAGAGTAGGTAGCGCCCCTCTTTTTATTTTCCCCCTGTCAAAAGACAGGGGGTTTTTATTTGAAAATTTCAAACAATGTTTT
>NZ_LNGH01000033.1 GCF_011057715.1 Marinitoga sp. 38H-ov | reverse complement strand
AATCAAGTTTATCTTTAGAAACATCGATACCAACAAACAACATAGAAACACAACCTTTCAGAATTAGATTCTAACTCTGGGTATATAAGAAAAGAGCCTCGTTATATGTAAGAGCTATAGCTCATTCTCCGGTAGCAATTCAACTTATATACCAAAGTTAGTCAGACTATTCAAGGCACTTAAGTGCAGGAGGTGACAGAATTACTTTAGTTATATAATAACTCAGAGTTAGAATTATTTTTTTAAAAATAAATATCAGATTTATTAATTATATGAAAACATTATACACGAGGAGGCGATAATATGAAAAAAATTATTATTATATCATTACTTATTATTAGTGTAATTGGCTTTTCAGTAAAGTCCGACATTGTTCCTCAACATGATGAGGGTTTCTTTGTTAATTTTGAAAGTATTGGATTTTCTTTTTCAAATATGGAAATTTCCACAGCTCCCTTACTAGATATTCTTGGTGTATACAACTTAGGGTTAAGATACTATCTATATGAAAATATGATTTTTTCATTAAATGGAGGTGTAATTGATCCCTTTGTATTACCTTCTTATTTTGGAGAACCAAGGCCAACTGACGGATACCTATACCTATATTATTTAAATACATATAATCATAATAATTTTAATTTTGGTAATTTTTCTTTAAAAACTCATATTCAACCATCAATATATGGACTTACAATGCAAGTTAATGAATCAGAAAATGATAAAATCAATCTCGGTTTAAATGCTGTTACTATTAGAGGTTTTTCACAATTGGGTTATTATTTAACTGATAATTTAGAATTATTTGGAGGAATTGAGGGTGGATATTTAATAACAATAAACGTAAATCCAGATCCTAATGATCCTGACTTTAATGCTTTTGTTGCTAGAGCCAGAGAAGAATCATTATATTCATTAGGACGCGGGGGTATTAGGTTTTATTCTGGAGATGTGTTTGGCGTAGAATTAGGGTACAGGATTACTATAATTGATGGTATATTAAAATTTTTACAAGGATATAATGCTACAGATTATATATATAATTCATTCAGTCTTACTTCTATTTATTCAAGCATATTAGATGAAGAAGATCCATTAAAAAATATAAATATTCCATTTATTACTACAGACTATTATCTATCTTTTACAGTTAAATTCTAAGGAGGGAAAATATGAAAAAATTTATCACTTTAATATTATTATCTTCAATATTTATACTAAATTCATGTTCAGCATTATTTCCATCAACAAAACCTTTAAAAGTTGGAGATGTTGTGATATCTCAAATAGATAAAGATGCTGTTATAGAAAAAACTGATAATTCATATGCTGATATTATTAAAAATTTAAAGAAAAAAGATATATTAATTGTTTTTGATGGTGTTTTTGTTGGTAATGACTCTTCTAAATTTGTTGGTTATACAAAAGCTAATTTAAATGCTAGGAAACAACTTGAAGAATATTTAAATTCAAGAAAAGAAATAATAACTACTAAAGTAAATAATTATATGGAAAAATTAAATAATAAAGATAGTATTATAATTGAAAAAATTATAAATTTAATTTCAAAGAATTCTTTAATTTCAGCAAAAGAAGTTGCTAAATATTATGTTGTAAAAGATAATAACATTGAATATCACTCTGTTATAGTATATGATCCACTTATGATAATAAACACAATAGAAAAATCTCCTATTTTAAATTATGTAGAAAAAGCCGGTGGTCAATCGAAAGAGTTAATTGATTTACTATATGAATCATTAAAATAATATATAAGTTGCCCTTTCAATTTGAAAGGGCATTTTTTTTAAGGATTTTATACGCCTATTATTGAAAAATATATTAGACTATATATCGTGTGGTGATTATATGAAAAAAGTATTTTTTGCATTAATTATATTATTAAATATATATATTTTTTCAAATATTACTATTCCAGCAACCATTAGCTCAAATGATAAGATTTTTTCATTAAAAGATTTAATACCAAATATTGAAAATGACAGAACTTTAGCATTTTTTTCAGAAAACACACTTACATATGAATCATCTAAATTAAAAAATATAATTCTTTCAATTACTGATGAAACTGATATTAGTTTCGAATCAACTTTAATAACTATTATGTATGAACCTAATAATGTAAATGGTGCTGATTCAGATAATTACGATGCTGAAAACAATTTAATAGAAAATAATTTAACAGAAAACATTTTAAAAGATTATTTTATCAATATGTTATACGATGAATCGCCAAATGCTACTATCAACGATTTTGAAATAAGTAAATACATGAAAGATACACAGATTTCAACAATTTTGAGTTTGGATTATAGAAGATCAATGAATAATATATTCGGAAATTTTTTAGTTTTAGATGAAACCAAATTAAAAAAATATATTTCTTTCAAAGCTAATGTTTCTAATTTCGATTATGTATATGTAGCAAAAGAAAATATTGACTTCAAAACTCCTTTAAATAACAATATTTTAGAAAAAAAGTTAATTGATATATATTCTTTAAATATGTCACCATTAAAAATAAACGATAATAATATTATGAAATACTATGCAAATAGAACTATTAGAAAGGGAGAAATAATATTTGAAAATTCCGTAAAAAAAATACCTGATGTTTCTGCTGGTCAAGTTATTCCTTTAGAAGTTTATTTTGATGGTGTTAAGGTCTTATCTTGGGTAAAAGTATTGAATGATGCTTTAATTGGAGAAACAATTATGGCAAGAAATGAAAAAACTGGAGTATTAATAAACGGAAAATTATTTCCTGGACCAAAATTAATAATTGATATAGGAGGGTATTAAAATGAAAAGGATTTCGATTTTTGTTATTGTATTATTAACTCTCACTATAGCATTTAGTGATTCGTTGTGGAAAAAAGCAAAAACCAATAATCTATTATCAAACCCAGAAAAAAACTATAATGTGGGAGATATAATTACAGTTGCCGTATCAGAAAATCCTTCATTAAGTCTTTCTGATAATAATCCAGATCCATTTTCTGGAGTTATGGGAACTGTTGGTTCTATATTTAATACTATAGGAAATATAGATTTAATGAAATTCTTACCTTTAGGCGCAAATAAACCTGAAGATGTTAAGGTGTCTAATAAAACAGTATCAGCAAAAAGCGATGCTAAAGTTAACTTATATGTTTCAGCAAAGGTTATTGATGTTTTAGATAATGGCATAGTAAAAATACATGGAGAAAAGGAATTTAAGGTAGATTCGCAGAAAAAAATAATGATAATAGAAGGTTATGCAGATGTATCATATATAAAAGATGGAATAATAGATTCAAAGAATTTGGCAGAAGCTAAAATTTGGTATCAAGGCGATACAGATTTACAAAAAGATCCTAACAATAAAACATGGTTAGCTTGGTTATTATCTGGAATTTCTAATTTATTCTTCTAAGGAGTGATTAAGTTGAAAAAGTTATTTATCATATTATTCTTAGTATTTTCATTATCATTATTTTCTGCAGTACGTTTAAAAGATATTGCATTTTTTAGAGGTGCAAGAGATAATCAATTATTTGGTATTGGAGTAGTTACTGGTCTAAATGGTACAGGAGATTCTGGAAATGTAACTTCAGAATTGTTAACTAATATGATGAAAAATTTAAATATTAACATACAAAATTCATTTACTACAAAAAATTCTGCTTTAGTATTTGTATTTGCTGATATTCCTGCGTATTATAAAGAAGGGATGAGATTAGATGTTACAATTACAGCTGCTGGAGATTCTAAAAGTTTAGAAGGTGGGTTCTTAATACAAACACCTTTATATGGGGCTGATGGACAAGTTTACGCTGTAGCACAAGGTAGTGTATTAACTGGTGGCGTTGAAGTAAGTTCTACCGCTAGTCTCCAAAAAAGAAATAAAGTTGTGGGATTTATTCCTAAAGGGGCTATAGTTGAAAATGAAATACCTACAAATATTGTTTCCGATGATACTGTAACAGTATTACTTAGAAATCCTGATATTACAACAGCAGCAAGAACCGCTTTATCAATAAATGCTCAATTTGGACAAAAATTAGCTAAAGCACAAGATCCTTCGTCAATAAAAGTAAAAATACCTGATATATTTTTAGATGATTTAATTTCATTTCTTGCTTTAATAGAAGAAGTTGAAATTGATCCAGATTCAAAAGCAAAAATTGTAGTTAATGAAAAAACTGGTACTATTGTATTTGGTGGAAAGGTTAAAATTGCAGATTTTACTATTAATTATGGAAATTTTGTTATTTCTGTTGATAATGGGAAAGTTGGAGATAGTGAAGCAACAATATACAATTTAGTAAATGCTTTAAAGGCAGCAGGCGCTACCCCTCAAGATGTTATTGCTATTATACAAAATTTATCTTCTGCAGGATATTTATATGCTGAAGTGGTGGTGATGTAATGATTTCCCCAATTACTGGATTAAATAATTATAATTATCAAAATGCAAAAAAAGAAGATGTTGCTGCTGAATTAGTTGCTTCAGTTTTTTCAAAAGTATTTAAAGATATGTATAATACTGAAATTTTTGAAAATGATTTAATACCTAAATCAAATACAGAAAAATGGTTTAGAGAAATGCTAATTGATCAATATACTATTTCAATAGCGAAAAATAATATGAAACCATTAGTAAATGATATAATAAAAGCTTATCAAAAACCATAATCTTCGCGAAAGCGAAGATTTTTTTATATTATTGTAACTCTATTTATCTAAAATATGATATAATAATTATAGAAAAATATTATGGAGGTGGGTTATGAAAAAGATTATAGTTTCATTTTTAATTTTAATTCTATCTATTGGAATTTTTGCTAATATTTATCAAGTTATTCCAAAAGATTCTAAGTTAATTATTGTTATGAACAACACTAAAGAAGTTTATTCACAATTAAAAACAGTTCCTACATTTCAAAAAGTTTTAGATGATCCTACATATGCTGAAACTTTAATTACAGGAATGATAGATGCATATATTCAATCATTAGAGCTTGAAAGCAGCGAAGTTTATGCTGGTCTAGAGAATAATTTTGGAATTTTTGTTATTGAACCTCAAGAAAATACATATGATTTTGGAATAATTTTAGGTCCTTTGAATAATGGAGAAAAATATATTGAAATTTTTAGAAAAGTTATTAATGCTTTAATGCCTGAAGATGCGGGATTGAATTTTTCATATATTGTTAAAAAAAGTGAACTGCAAGATTATTTAGTAATCACAACAAATAAAGAAGCATATGAAAATTCCGAATTAAACTTTGTTCCTCAAAAAAGATATAATGATACAGGGATCTACGAAGAAATTAATACATCAACAATGAATGGTTATGGATATTCATATGTTAAAGACGGATACTTATATAGCAAATTTAACCTTTTAACTGATGATGAAATCGTACCTACTAATAATACATTTGATGATGATAAAACATTTGGATTATATTATCTAAGAACAAATTATTTACCAAAAGATTTAACTGATGAACTAAGCAATTTAGGTTTAGATGTTCCAAAAGAATTATTAAATTCATTTGTTAATAATTTTGAATGGGCTACATTTACTGGAACTTTAGATTTAAAAACTGACGATCAAACTGGAGAAATTATAACTGATTTTGGAATAAAAATAACATTCAAATCAAATATTTTATTTAAAGATATAGAAAATTCAATTCCTGAAGATATAAAAATGGAAAAAATGGGAAATGAATATTTAAAATTAACTAGAAATGTAAATGATGAAATGGTTACTATGTATATATGGAAAAATAATGAAGAATATATAATTTCAAATTTAAATAAAAAAGATTTACAAAAATATGAAAATAATGCTGTAAATTTATCTAAAAACAAATTGTATATCGATTTAAAAGATAAATTACCAGAAGGAAATTTAGGTGTGTTTTTAATTGATTTAAAACCAGTAATTGCTTTCTTAAAAGATTATTTAGGTGTAGAATTAGAAGGAGAATTTGGAGGATTAGCAAATGTTGCTTCAACTAAAACTCCTGACGGAAAAAATACAATTGAATTTAACTTTGTTATGAAATAATACAAAATAATAGGGGCTTATAAGCCCCTTAATTTTTTATCTTATAAAACAAAACCCCCTGCTGTTAGACAGGGGGAAATAAAAAGAGGGGCGCTACCTACTCTCGCATGGATTGCCCATACTACCATCGGCCCAGATATGCTTAACGGTCGGGTTCG
>NZ_LNGH01000032.1 GCF_011057715.1 Marinitoga sp. 38H-ov | reverse complement strand
ATTTAATAAAAAGTTAACAATGGCTGTTTTTTAGAATAATTCCGCTTTTTCAAGCTTTATTGAAAAAAATACTGTCAAACTCAGGATATCTAGCTCTTTTAAAAGCAAAAAGAGAAGGATAGTATTTTCAAAAAACTAAGAAAAAACAAGATTCAGGAGGCTAATTAATAATATTTCTTTGAAGAGAAGGGATAGAATGTACATTGTAGATGGTGTTTATCGTGAACCAATACAATGGAATTCAAAAAAATATTATATACTAGATGAGGTGATTGAAATTAAAAAATTACTTTCATTAGATAAGAAAGATAAAGAGATAATATTATTTACTATTTATGAATGTTTTTTTATTGGTATATGATTTCAAGTTTTTTGACTTCAAAAATTATTTTTACATTTAAATATCCTTCTATTATTTCTCTTAAATTTTTATTAACCTGTATTATGATTATAATAATTGCAGTAATCAGAGAGAAATATATTGAAACGAAAAAGAAGAAAAGAAAGTTTAAAAATTTTATAATTTCTATTTTTTTATATGGTGTTGTATTTTATATTTATGGTTATTTTTTGTATTTTACTTATCGACAGTTCATAAATATTTGGTCTTTTAAATTTATAATGGATTATTTTGTTTACACTATAGATCTTCCAAAAAAAATAAATAATTAGGGTGTATTCTCTAAAAAGTCAAGAGTTTTAAATGAAAAATAGGTTAAAAATAATTTTTGGATTATTCAGACAAACTTTCCCCTTCTGCAACAAAGAACGTTGCTGCAATAATTTAAGCTAAAGTGTATATTGTATACTAAAAGTGATTTTGCCATTAAATATGGGTTTGGTTATAAACACATTGCTTTAGGCTATTATTCTTTTGAGGATGTTGAAAGAGAATTGCTTGATGATATTATTGAAAGATTCTTATATCTGTCCTGTTTCTTTTTCGTATTGTGGGAGTAGATCATATACCTGTTCCTTTGTAAAGTATGGCACTTCCATGTGTTCCGCTATGTTAAACGGACTTGCATTGTCTTCAAGCACTCCGCTTAAATAACTTACACTGATTAAGATTACGCTTCTTAATCCATATATTTCTTTGTCGTGATATATACTTCTTATTACATATAAAAATTGATTCATCAACTTTTCGTCTAACTTTTCAAATTCATCTATCATTAATACTATTTCTTTTTTTGATTCCAGATATATTTCTCTTATCATTTTTCTTATCTTGCTTATATCTTTTGGTATTTTTATTTTTATATCCGCAGTACCATATATTTTTAATAAGGATAATTCAATGTCTTCAACGAATGTTTCAAGAAAATCCTTTTTATCTTTTTCTTCATAACTCTCAAATGAAACAAATATCGTTAAATATTTATCCTTTATATTTTCAACTATATCTCTTAAAAATGTGTTTCCCCCGTTTGTCTCGAAGCTGATACTGTAAAATATCTCCTGTTTTCTATATGATCAAGCACTTCTTACATTATATCTGGTCTTTCCACATAATAACATGTCTTTTTATTAACAGGTCCTGATGTACAGAATCGCTTCATAACATACGTACCTCCGGGAGGAAATAAAATTATTTTTTAAGATTTTAATTATTAAAAGCTTTCGAAAAAGCTTTCACTTTTTCCAAATCCACTTCAATTATACCATATAAAATCAAATGAGGCTTATTGCCTCATTTGATTTTAGTTTATTTCAAACTGACAATTTTATCTGTACCATTCAAATCTATTCTTAAATCAATTAGGTTATCCGGAAGGAATTCTTCATGAGATATTATTAATATTGTTTTATTTTTAGGAATATTTTTCAGTGTTTCTATTAGAATTTCTTTTGTTTCTTTGTCTAAAGAAGCTGTTATTTCATCAAATAATAAAATTGGTGCATCTTTTAATAAAGCTCTTGCAATAGCTATTTTTTGTTTTTGCCCCCCTGATAAATTTTTTCCGTTTTCTTCAATGACTGTATCATATCCCTTTTCAAGTTTCTCTATAAATTGATGTGCGTTAGTTAATTTTGCAACATTTATTATTTCTTCATCAGTTGCATTAAGATTGCCATACTTTATATTTTCATAAATTGTATCGTTAAATAGTTTATAATCTTGAGGCACATATGTAATCAAATCTCTTATTTCATCTACATCATATTCTTCTATATTTTTTCCAAAAATTTTTATATTTCCATTTTGGGGGATATAGAATTTTAAGAGAAGTTTAAAAATTGTACTTTTTCCTATTCCGCTTTTACCTATTATTAAAGCTCTTTCTCCATTTTTTATTTTAAAAGAAAGATTTTCAAGAACTGGCTTTTCATTGTTATATGAAAAACTAACATTTTTAAACTCGATTGCTGTATTTTTATAATTAATATCTTTTGGTAATTTTTTTGCATCAGATAATAAGAATATCTCGTCATTCAATTCTTCTTTTGGTTCATCTAAAATTTCAAATATTCTTTCATAGGAAGCTTCTACAGACTTTAATTGGGACAAAAATGTACTTAATGATTTAAAGAACTCAACTACAGGTCTTGCAAGCTGAACTGAAGCCATAAGTTCTCCAAAGGTTAAAGAATTATGCATTATAAGAAAACCTCCAAGTACAAATTGTCCTATAAATTCGATATAATTTGAAGCGTTATTTATTAAATTAATATATGTTTCACTTTTTACTTTTTCCATTGAATAATCAAAGTAATTTTTATTAGTTGATTTTACTTTATTCAATATTATATCCTCTATTGTAAAACCTTTTATTATATTAATACCGGATAATATATTTGAAACGTATTGAGCTAATTTTGAATTTTCAATTTGGATATTATGATTTATTCTCTTCATTTTTTTTATAAAAACAGAATTTAACAACAGATTTAATAAGCCTATACTCACTATATAGAAAAATAATATTTTATTTATGTTAAAAATAACGATAGCTCCACCAATCGCCCCTATAATAGCCATCGAAAAGTTTAATATATAATTAGAAAAAACAGATTTAATATTCATAATGTCATTATTGTAACGGGACAGTATTTCCCCGCTGCTAAACTTTTCAAACTCATTATAAGGCATTTTTAGTACTTTTTTGAAAAAATATTCCCTAATTATATCAGATGTTTTTTGAACTATAAGAAAAAACAGATAAGAAAAAATCCCGAGAATTAAAACAAGCATTAAAAGAGCTTCTATTACATTTATAAATCCAGAATAGAACATATCTAAATTTTTCTGAAGTAAACCATCTACAATATCCTTCAAACCCATTGCCACAAAATAATTAAAAAGAAAATTCTGAGAAGCAATTAATAGCAAGGATATTGTATATATTATAAACATTATTTTATTTCCACCATTGCTATACATAAATGAATAAATTCTACTTATTTTCATAAAATTTCCTCCTCGAGCATACTATCATTTTTCAGCTTAATAATTTTATCAAAATACTTTTCTTCAGGAATTTTATGAGTAATCATTAATATCGTTTTATCCCGGAAATATTCCATAATATTTTTAAATACTTCTTTTGCTGTTTTTTCATCAAGAGATGAAAATGGTTCGTCCATAATAACTATTTCAGCATCTTTAAACATAGCCCTTGCAATTGCAATACGCTGTTTTTGCCCCCCGGAGATTTTTTTTCCTTTTTCACCAACTGATATGGCATCTATAAATTCATTTACTTTTGATAATTGTATAATTTTATGAATTTTTTCTTCATTATTGTTATTGTAGTTTCCATATTTTATATTTTCTATTATTTTTTCAGGAAAAATATAACTATGTTGATCGACAAAAGATATTTTTTTTCTTAATTCTCTTAGATTCCATTTATTAATATCTACTCCGAAAATTTTTATATTTCCTTTTATAGGTTTATAATATCCCATAATTAATTTTGCAATTGTAGACTTCCCTATACCGTTCTTTCCTAAAATAAGGACTTTTTCTCCTTTTTTTATTTTTAAATTAAAGTTTTTTAAAATATATTTTTCTGTATCAGGATATTTAAAATCAACATTTATAAACTCTATATCATACTCATGTTTTGGTGAAATCATTATTTCATTTCCACTTTCTTCTTCTTTTAAATTGATTATTTCCTCAATACGATCTATTGCTGCTTCTGCTTTTCTAAGTGTTGAGGTATAATTTGAAAAGAAGTTAAGAGGTAATAAGAAAATTATTATAAATTGTAAGAAAGCTATTAATTCCCCAAATGTCATATTTCCATTAATAATCCTCATTCCACCATACCAGAATATTGCCATTAAAGGAAGAAAGATAATAATTATATTTATTTGAAATAATAATGATTCAAATATACTGCTTTTCATAAAACTTCTAAAATAAGATTTTAGATTTTCTTTAAACTTTTTCCAAAAAAATTTTTCTATTCTAAAAACCTTTAATACATCCATTGCATTTATAGCTTCTGAAAAAATTATATTTGCTTTTCCAAACATTGCCTGTTGCGCTGCTGTATAAATTTTTATCGGCAAACTAATAACAAGCAAAATTATAAATCCAATTGGAATTATAATAAAAGACATTAATGTCATCTTTATGTCCATTTTAGCTGCAAAAAATAGCGCTATACAGAAAATACTTATCTGATAATATAATTCTCCAACATATTGCTTTAAGAAATCTCTAATTAGTTCTATATCATTTGAAATTATGGAGATAATATCCCCACTTTTTTTTCTTTCTAAATAAGAATATTCTGAAAAAAGTAATTTTTGCGGAACATTATTTCTTAAATCTTTAACTATTTTTTCAACTGTTTTACCTGTAAATATATTTCTCAAATATTCAAAAAACAGTTCTAAAACACCAAATAATAGAATAGAGTATATTATTTTTATTGATGCTTCATATTCTTTTGATATAAGATAATTTATCATATCTTTTTCCAGAAGTATTAAATAAATTGTTAGTACCGCTGAGATTATTGAAAAAACATATGAGGTTAAAAATACCTTTCTATTTGGTTTTATCAAAAATTGATTTAGTTTACTTTTTTTCCCGCTTTTTAAAGGTTTTTTTTCAATGGTTATTGTGAGTCCCATATTATTCCTCCTATTATTTTTTAACTATTTAGATATTATTGTTATCAAATTATAAATCCAGTGATATAAAATAGGTATTAAAAGGTCATCAAAATAATATCGGAAAAAAGTTAATACTATCCCAGCGTTGAATACATATATATAGGAACTTATATCACTTCTTGCGTTATGAGCTATAAATGTAAAGAAAATTGCATTTAATAATATTTGACTAAAAATAGAAAGATTAATTTTTTTTATTTTATAGTAAATTACGCCTCTATAATAAAATTCTTCAAAAAATGCTATAATAAAAAATATCATAATATTAAAGTTCCCTATTTTATTAAAATTAAACATAATTATTAGCACTGTAATTAATAATAATAATGATATTTTATTTTTAGTTTGTCTTATATTTATTTTTAAAATTTCATTATATTCCAACTTTTTTTCCTGTTTTTTTAAAATAATAATTGGAATTATAAATAAACATATAAATAATGGAAAGAAATAATTTAAAAAAAATATTATAATATTATTGGATATATTCAATTTATCTAAAAGTATTATTGTCAATAACATCGAAATAATCAAAAAAATCATAGGTAAAATAACAAGTGTTATTAATTCAATCAAATAATCTTTATTTTTTTCAAAAAAAGAAAAAATCTTTTTTTTTCACCACTTTATAAATCATTATTCTTCACCTGCTTTTGACAATTCATAAAATATTTTATCATAAAAATTTATATATACACTACAATATGGATCTTTAGTTTCAATGTTTTTATTAACATAAAAAGCCCTAGCCCTATATCCACCACCACAAAAATATTTATATTCACAATTTTTACATTCTATATCATCTACATTTAACTTTAAAAATTTCTGGATAGATTTTTTATTAAAAATATCTTTTAAATTTTCATATAAAACATTTCCTAATTTAAATTCTTCAAAATGTAACATATGACAGGGGAATAAATCGCCATATTCGTTTAAACTAAAAATTGTTTTTCCGGCTCCACAATCTTTTCTTAATAACAGCTCTGGTGAAATATAAAAATCTTTAAAATTTTCTATCATAGAAAAATTTTTTAATAAAATCTCTTGTAGTTCATTACAATTTAATATAATATTTTTATAATTATTTTCTTTAGAAACAGTAAGAATACTAAAATTAAAAGGAGTTTTATATTTTTCACTAAATTTTATATATTCCTTTAAATATTTAAAATTTAATTTTGATAATGTAAAAATAAAATGCATATTTATTTTATTTTTCTTTAATATATTTATAGTTTCTAAAATTTTATTATAGATCCATTCATCTCTAATAAATGTTTTATTATTCTTATTAAAACCATCTATTGATATACTTATGACGTCAACATACTTTTTTATTTCATTAGTATTTCTTTCATTAATTAAAGTTCCATTAGAAAGAATTGTAATTTTATCAAACGTATTTCTAGCACTTTTTAAGATATCTAACAAGTCTTCTCTTAAAAAAGGCTCTCCACCTGAAATAATACCATGTAATCTTTTATTTTTTGATAATCTTTTAAACTTAAAATTTCTTTTTCATTTATATTATTATACTGGGTATAATAACACCCTTTACAATTTAAATTTCATTTTCCAATAACATGTATATAAAAATTGATTTCTTCTTTTTCTACATTCTTATTATTTTTATTATCATCAAAAAAATCATTTTCTTTTAAAATATCCAATAACTCTTTTTCCTTAGAATTAATATTATTAAAATTAGTCAACTTCTCATTTTTAATTTTTTCTACAAGACGCTCACCATCTTTATCCAAACCGATAATTGTTCCATTTTTAAAATTTAACAACATTTTTATTTCTTTTACTTTGTGAATTTTGACTTCATTTGAAAATCTTAACATAATTTTCCCTCCATACAATAGATTTATTATTCAATATAGTCAGAATTTATATCCTTTTTATTCAGTAATTTTATTAATATAAAAACTAAAATAATAGAATATATTATCATAACAATAAAATGATTTAAAGAAAATAGATTATCAGAATAAAATTTTTCTACATTGTTAAAAAAAGAAAAAGGTATAAAAAGGATTTTTTTATCTGTTCCAAGGAACGAAAATAATACAAAAATAAATATATTATATAACACAGATTTAAACGTATCAAACTTTAAACTGAATAAATTAGTAAGAAATATTTCAAAAAAGCTATAAGATAAATAAATCAATAAAATGGGTAGGGCTTCTAAAAAATCATTAAAAGAAGGATAAATTATTTCAAATGAATATAATTTATTTAATAATAACCAATAAATTATAAATCCAATTGTAAATGAAATAAAATACAAACAGAATATTATCATTTGACTAATAATTAAACCTATAATAAATTTTTTTCTATCATTAAAATATACAAAAGATATTTCATGCAATCCATTTATAAACTCTTTATGCCAATTGGTTGAAATAACTAGAAAAACAGGTATAAGAAAGGATCTCCATATAAAATACAACAAAACTAAAAAACCTACAAAAAACGGAAACGCCGAACCATTTGCTGAAGTAATTTTTGAAATCCCCAATAAAAAAAATATATAAAAGATTAACGGTATTGAAAAAAATATGAAAAATCCCCATTTTGTGCTTTTTCTATTTAAAAGTATATATAAATGATACTTTATCTGTTTCCACATATATCTCCCACCTTACAAGTCTAAGTCTTTCAAGTGTTTTTTTGAAAAAATATTTAAAACTAAAATAATACAAAAAGTACCTATTAAAATTTGTAAAAATAAATCTTTTTCAAAAATTCCCTTGTATAATATTTTTTCAAACTCTTTTCCATATAAAAAAAACGGAAAAAACTTACCTATTGATGTAAAGGACAAATATATAAGTAAGATAAATAATATAAGTGATGTAGAATATGATTTTACTACATCAAAGAATTTTAATGAAAAATATTTACTTATATTCATCATTAATAAAGTTCCAAAAAATATAGAAACAAAAATATATGTAATATTTAAAACATTTAACTCCTGGTTATTATTACTAATATTTAATCTCCACCCAATATACAAGAACATTAAATTACCTACTATTATAAATAAAAGCAAAATAAATTCGGCTAAAAATCTATAATCCATATATTTAGTTCTATCTCCAGTATATATTAAAACCGTATGAATCCTTTTATATTTTATTTCATTTACAATTTCTCCAATTGATATTCCATATAAAGGATATAGAAACATTCCAAATGAAGCTATATATATATACCATACATGTGAAAACTTTTGAATATCAATCCAAATGTATCGACCTTCTTCAAGATTGTTCCCATGAAAACTCCAAAAATCTGGCATATTTTTTAATGACCATGGAATCCATAATGAAATTATTATTGTAAGAATGACCATTAAAAAAGTTTCTCGCCTTTTAACAAGGTTATATAATTCAAAAATTATTGTCCTCATTTTTCATACTCCTCTTAAATCTGATTTTTTCTGTATAATGAGTAACCATTAATATCCATAAAACTATTAATATAAAACCCATCATATTATTTATACCGATATTATAAGAAATGCTTATATTTATAGTTCCACTTTTTTCAGCGAAATCAATGAATTTTTCTATAATCCACATTTTATCAGAGATTATTCCATTTATTAAAAATGTTATAAAACCAAAGATCTCATTTATTAAATATCTATGTTTTTCCAATACTAAAGTGGAAAAAATAATTGCTATTGTAGGAATTAATAAATATAATATAAAATACATTAAAATAGTAGAAACTCTTACAACAGATAAGTTTTTAATAAATAAAAGATATAAGGAAAAGATTACGGTAGAAGAAAAATATATTGAAAAAGATTTAAGATATTGGTTATTCATAATTTTCAACTCCTTCAAATAGTTTTGATAATTTAAATGATTCTACCTCTATATCCTCAATCTTATAATTATTTTTATAAATATTATATAGTATTTTATCAATATCCTTTTTATTCTGGATTATTACATATGTTCTATCGTTTTTATAAAAAACTTTCACATCTGAACCAATATCCAAATTAACTTTACCTTTTATTTTTAAAATATATTTTTTTCTATTTTTTATATTTTCTAAAGTATCATTCGCTATAATTTTTCCGTTTTCAAGCATAACAACCTTATCACACAATTCTTCAACATCGTTTAATAAATGTGAGGAAAATAAAACTGTTTTTCCTTCTTCCTTGGCAAATTGTCTTATTTTATTTTTCATTTCTATTGCTCCAACAGGATCTAATCCCACAAGCGGTTCATCAAGAATCAAAATTTCTGGTTCAACTATAAGCGTTCTTGCAATTCCAAGTCTTTGCTTCATACCAAAAGAATATGATCTCACTTTTTTATATCTTACATCATATAATCCAACAAAATTCAAAACTTCATCTATAATCTTATTATTTTTTTTACCCAATAAGATATTAACAATCTTTAGATTTTCATATGCGTTTAAATGATCATAAAATGCTGGTCTCAATAAAAAGCCTATTTTTTTATTAATCTTTTCAAAAGAATCCTTTATATTGTATCCTTTAATATATATATTACCATTTTGAAATTTTAACAATCCCAACATACATTTCATCAAAGTTGTTTTTCCAGCTCCATTCCTACCAACAAGTCCTATAATCTCTCCTTTATTTATTTCAAAATTTATATTATCCAGTGCTTTCTTCTTATTTTCATAAATCTTTACAAGATTTTCAACTTTAATCATTACCATTGCCACTCCTTTTTTGATTTTAGATGGAAAAAGTGCTTTTACAGCCCCGTGATCTTAAATAGTCCATCCTTTTATTTGACCTGATACTCCAACACATACTACTAAACCAACTGAAATTGATGCTGTTTTATTTTTTTTATTTTTTTTGAATATAAATAACATTTTTTCACCCCCTTTCTTTTTTGTAATCTTAAATATTATTTAATCTAAAAAATTTTTGGTATAATCTTTATAATAAAAAATTGTAAAAGCGTTTTTTAATTACTCAGAAACTTCAGTTTGAATTTGAGGATTGGTTGAATGAGTGGTTGAGTTATTTTTTTCATCTCCACCAAAAACTATTGAAAAAATCATTATAAACAAAATAAATAATAAAATTATTTTTTTCACTATCTCACCCCTTACGATGAATTATACCAGTTTCCATATGACTTGCAAGTGTTTTTTTGACTTCTAAAATTATGATTATTTCTTTGTTTTAGAAGGTAGAAAAACAACATGCTTTTTGTTACTGTTTAGAAACGTTTTGTTCATATGCTGAAAATAGCAATTAATCAATGTTTTAGATATTTATCGTTACATATTGTTACAGTATGTAATCTGAACTTAATAATTGGAATTTTATAAAAAATAATTACGTTTTTGCTACAATTCGATTAAGAGGTGTTTTTTGTGAGTCTTAATTTAAATGACTTAATTGATATTATCGAATATGGTGCATATGCACAACCTATTGTAAATTATATTTTGCTTGATTGTACAGATAAAACAATTGAATATTATTTATTATGTTTAAAAAATATATGGAAATTTAATTATAGAGAAGCATATAAATATGCTGAATTAACTACTACTACTACTACTACAATTTTAAAAGCTCTCGCAACTCTTGAAAAAATAAGTATTTTATTTAATAATCAAAAAATAAAAAAAGCTAATGAAGAATTAGAAAGAATTAAAAATGAAATCCCTCATCTTAACAAAAAATCTCGAAAAATAATAATTCCTACTATAAGATACATAGAATCCAGATTTTATAAATTCATAACTGATAGTGGTTGTCGATATTGGAGCAAAGAATACGAAAAAAGTGATGCACAAAAATCACTGTTAAAATATTCAGTAGCAAGAAAGAAAATAAAAAAAGAAAATTACAACAAAGCATATGAATTATTTATAGAAGGGTACTTTCTTGCAAGGAAGTTTCCACATCCTACTATGATATGTGCTGGACTGAATTCCGCATCCTGGTGGATAAGATATGAAAACAAAAAAAAGGCTTTAATAGTTGTTAATCTACTTGAATATTATATTGGTTATTATTTTGAGAATTTATCTAAAATATACAACTGGTTGGATACAATTTTTGAAGTTAGAAGAATTAATAATGATCCAGGGATTTCGGAAGTATGTAATATAGTAAATGGCTTAAAAGAGTTTTTTAATGAAATAAATATAGATAAGAAATTTAATAGAAGTTTTTATTCAGAAGAATTTAAAAGAGAAACAAAAAAGATATTCAAAGAAAATATTGTTAAATTTAAAAATCAAAAAGAAACAAAAATACCGGAATTATTTTTCGCAACATATACAGCATTAATAGAAAAACCATATTTTACAAAGAGTCGTATTTTAAGATTGATTTTTGAAGGAGATAAAGATAAAATCATTAAATACTTTTCAAGGGATTATGAGAAGATGTATTTTTTTAACTTAATGCTTTCTGAGTTTAATGTTAAAGAAGCTGAGAAAAGGCTAATGAATCCTGTGGATTTTGAAGAAATAAAATCTGGTGTATCTCCATTTTTCATAGCGAGAAAAAACCTCATCACCGAGCTGTTTAAGAATGTGAAGAATTTTAAGGAGTTTGTTATTCACTATTTTGAGCTCAACGATGAGGAAATGAAAATCTTTGATGCGTTTTTAAGAAGTGCTGTTAGATACGATATCAAATGGCCTATTACGCCTTATCCTAAAGGAAAAATCAAAAATTTTTCAATTAAATATGGCCTTGGTCAAAAAAGAGTTGCTTTAGGCTATTACTCTTTTGAAGATAATGAAAGAGCTTTTCTTGATTCTATTATTGAGAAGTTTCTGAGTGTATAAAAATTAAAATAACCTGACAAGTTAAAACGGTCAGGGTTATTATTTTTCTATAATATAATCATCAATATTTCTTTTTTCCGAACTTATATTTATTCCTATGAGAGATATTTCTTTTCCTCTGTATTTTTCATAGTATTTCTTCTCTTTTATCTGTTTTATTGCTTCTTCTGCACTTTTGTCTAATTTTGCTTCAATTATATATACCTTTTCATTAAATTCTATTACAATATCGCTTCTTCCTAAATTTGTCATTTCTTCTGCTCTTACGTTTAATCCTGTCATTGCTAATATTGTGTATATCAATGAATGATAATACCTTTCTTCTTTTTGATGTAGATTATACGGTATTGAACTTATTAGCTTTTTCATTTCTTCTATTACTGTTTTTATATCGTCGTAATCACCCCATGGAATATTTGGAGAAAAAATAAGAAAATGATATCAGTAAACTAAAGGAATGAAAGGGGTGTTTGTTATGAAAAATAGAAATAAGTATTCTCGGTTACTTCAAGTTGTTAAAGAATATCTTAATTCTGATAAGTCTTTATCCGATATTGCTATATGATTCCTTCATCTCACACTTTACATAAATGGGTTAAAAAATATGAAGATTCTGGTTATGATGACAATATCTTCAATTCTAAGAAAGGAAGGCCTAAGTCCATTATTTCTGATATTTCTAAGGTTCCTCCTCTTCAAAGAAATATTCTTAGCCTCCTGAAACTCGTTTTTTCTTAGTTTTTTTGAAAACACTACCTTTCTCTTTTTACTTTTAAAAGAGCTAGATATTGTTTTTATGTATTTATTTATCTATATTTGATTGAGTTTTATTATTTACCTCCTATCTTTGTATTTTGCAACTCAAAAGTAAGCCAAATTATAATTGAAAAATGGGCCAAAAAAATAAAATGTTGAAAA
>NZ_LNGH01000031.1:1393-1966 GCF_011057715.1 Marinitoga sp. 38H-ov | reverse complement strand
CATTCTATCCCTTCTCTTCAAAGAAATATTATTAATTAGCCTCCTGAATCTTGTTTTTTCTTAGTTTTTTGAAAATACTATCCTTCTCTTTTTGCTTTTAAAAGAGCTAGATATCCTGAGTTTGACAGTATTTTTTTCAATAAAGCTTGAAAAAGCGGAATTATTCTAAAAAACAGCCATTGTTAACTTTTTATTAAATACAAAAGTGTCATTACACCCCCTAAATTTTGTATTTTTCTTTGAATTCTGTATAGGGTGAAATTATTTTTGGTACAGGAATATTTAATATATTTAATATTCTTTGTCCTAATTTATTTAAATTCATTCTCGCTACAAGATGTTGCTTTTGTGTTTTGATTTCAATATATTCCATATTTTTAATAGCTTCTCTTATTTTTTCATGAGAGTATTCAATATTATTTTTTTCCAGTTCTAGTTCTAATGTTCTTTGAATTATGTAAGATATGAAACTCATTACTATATGACCTTTTATTCTTTTCGGTGTCCAATGAAATACCGGTCTTGTTTCAAGATAATTTTTTAATGTTCTAAATGTTTCTTCTACTTTCCATA
>NZ_LNGH01000031.1:0-1199 GCF_011057715.1 Marinitoga sp. 38H-ov | reverse complement strand
TACTTCTCTGTATTCTATTCCTTTTGCTATTTCTATGAATTCTCCTTCAAATATATTTACTTTTTTTATTTGTTTTATTGATTTTCCTACTATGAATTCATAATTAGAATTTTCTACTACTTCTATATTTTTTTTACTCATCATCCCTCTATCTGCTACTACTATTACTTTTCCTAATTGATATTCTTTTTTCATTTTTTCTATTGAATCTTTAAATGTATGCCCTTCAAATGTATTTCCTGCATATATATCAAAACTAACTGGCATTCTATCTTGATCTATTGACATCCCTAATACTATTTGTGACTCATTGAATTTCTTATCTTTTGAATATCCCATTTGTAATATTTCATTTGTTTGTTGTGTTTCAAACGCCAATGTCGTTACATCGTAAAATACTAAATCTACCGTTGTATTAAATAAACTTATCCTTTGATTATACATATGTTTTTCTATCGATTCTTTATTATCTGCTAATATATCCAATGTTCTGTACAACCAGTGCAACATTACATCTTTTTCTTCCAGGTCTTTTCCTTTTTCAGCTTCTACTTTGTTATATCCAAAATACTCTAAATTATTAAATATTCCTAACTTACTTCTCGGTTCTACTATTCTATTTATCACCATTATTTTTAGCATCTCTTCTGCATTGTATTTTATATCTTTATCCAGTCTTTCAAAATATCTTTTCATCTCATATCTTTCAAATATTTTATTTACTATTACTTTTGCTCCGTAATTTCTTTTATCTGGTGCTTTTTTTATATCTTCCGTATCAATATAATTTTTTAAATCAAATATTTGTATGAGTTTATTTACTATATTTTTTGCTTCACTTTCACTAAAAGAATCAATTCTTCCCACATTCGCAATAGTTCTTTGCTTTATATTTCCATTTTCCCTATAACTTTCAACGATCCTTAAATATTCAACACCTTTGTTATTTTTAACAACTCTTAAAAACACAAAAATCACCTCTCGATTTCATAATACCATTACATATATATAACAAAAATATTATGAAATCAAGAATATAATGCTATTGTAAAAAATATTTGTGTCACTACAAAAATTTTTCAACCCACAATTTTTACCCTTTTCATCGTCGCAAACCCGCATTTTACCGTTTCAATTTCCCAAAAATCATGAAATTGCTGTCAAAGTCAGGTTAAAATTAGTATTCTTTTTATAATATA
>NZ_LNGH01000030.1 GCF_011057715.1 Marinitoga sp. 38H-ov | reverse complement strand
TTCCTACAAATAATATATTTTCATTATTTTCTACGAATCTTAAGCTTTTTAAATCTAATATTTCTTGTTTGTTTATTCCTGGTTCAAAATCAAAATCTTCTATTCCTTTTAGAAACGGAAAATTCGCTACTTTTACACATGCGTTCATTTCTCTTTTTTCTTTAGCTCTTACTTCTAATTCACTTAATTCATATAATGCATCAATTATACTTTTTTCTCCTATGTTTATTAAATCTAAATATTTATTATTTTTTATATTCAGCAGGTTTAATTCTTGCAAATTATTTTGTAGTTTTATATAATTATTCATTTTTCCCTCCTACAAAAAGTTGTCTAATTTTTTTAAATTATTTGTACAGAATTCTTTTAATTCATCATTGTTTTTTATATGTTTTGCCATTAAGGCTATATAATGATCATTCAAATAATTTATTTTTTACCTGTTATTTTATGTACTGTTATTAATTCTGTGTTATAATATATGTATAGGTAATCATCATTAGTTTTTATACTAACTGTTTTACCTATGTATTTTGGTGGAACGGAGTATTTGTTAGTGTATTAGAGAATCTTTTTGGACTTTTACTGTGGTGGTTGAGTCTATATATGATTCGATAATATATCTACTTGGTGAAGGGGATAAATACTCCTTCTCTTTTTGAAACAATAATAATGGTGGCATATTTGTTGATTGATTTACTTGAGACTTAACCTTGTTATTTATCTTTCTAATAATATCCTTTAATTCTTCTTCAAAATCATAATCATATGCTAATACCCAATTTTTATTTGCTGCTTCTACTTTTCCTTTAGTATATGAAATTTACATAATTTGATTTTAAATCCAAAGTCTTTTGCAAATGCTTTCATTTTATTATTTATTCTTCTACCATTTTCTGTTATATCCACTACTGTCCTCATATTGTCAAATATGTGGAACTCCTCCTGTTGCTTTAAATGAATTTATTAAACATTCAAATACATCTTGTTGTGTTTTACTGCTTCTATAACAATATCTCGAATATCCAAGTTTGTAATTAAACACATTAAATTCATATTCATTCCCATTTTTATCATGTAGTTTCATGTTCTCTTTCCAATCTACCTGTGCTTGAATACCAGGCAATGTTTCAAATCTTGGATGTCCTTTTTTATTTTTCTTTACTATCAACTCCTTTCTTCTTACATATTTCCTAAAATTAGAATATGTAATCACCTCATGGAATATTTGGAGAAAAAATAAGAAAATGTTATCATTAAACTAAAGAAATGAAAGGGGTGTTTGGTATGAAAAATAGAAATAAGTATTCTCGGTTACTTCAAGTTGTTAAAGAATACCTTAATTCTGATAAGTCTTTATCCGATATTGCTATATGATTCCTTCCCCTCATACTTTACATAAATGGGTTAAAAAATATGAAGATTCTGGTTATGATGACAATATCTTAAATTCTAAGAAAGGAAGGCCATTATGATATTTCTAAGGTTCCTCCTATGAGTCTGCTGGTATTGTTAAACTTATAATAATTCCAATGATACTAATTCTTAAAGAAGAAGATTGAATATTATGAACGTCTTCTTATTGAAAAAGAGTTGCTTATTAAAATGCAAGAAGATGAGATTAACTTTTTAACACAACTGGAAAAAGAACTTTTATTGGTGTTTTTTTGATTATTTTTAAATATAGAGATTTTTTCTACTTCTTTTTTACTCAATCGTTATAACATTAGTTCCAGTTCAATACCAGGTTGTTTTTTGTTAACCAGAAAGTCTTATTTTAAAGATCATTCCTATACTGCTGACGGTAAAAAAGTTTCTGATGATTATATTAAACAATTGCTTGTTGATTTGTTATCTATTGATGACCCTTTGAATCCTGAGTTCTTTTACAAAACTCTTGGTTCTAAGAAGTTAGCTGCTATTTTTAGACACAAGTATAAATTAATCACAAAAAGATTCATAGATTAAGAAAAGAATTAAATCTTATTAGTAATTATCGTCATCATCCAAAACATCCTAAAAGAAGACCTAAAAATCACGACATTACCAGACCTAATCAATACTGGGAATCAGATATTAAATTTATCCCCACTAAATATGATGGTTATATCGCAATACTTACTATAATCGATAGTTTTGATAGGGCTGTTGTTGGTGTTTATATTGGTAATTTGCTAAAGACTTTATTTCAACTTTAAGAAAAGCTATTAAGAGGTGCTACTCCTGATAATCTCATTATTAGGACAGATAATGTCCATTTGCTAAAATTACTGCTGCTTTTATGGATGAATTAAACATTATTCATGAATTTGGTTACAAGAATAATCCTAACTCTCAAGCTTATGTCGAGTCATTTCATTCTAGCGTTCAACGTGAATTTGTTGAATCTATTGAATTTAACTATATTGATGATGTTTATAATTACTATATTTCATACATTTATTTTTACAACAGACCTCATGGTTCTTTATATTATTTTACTCCAGATTTCGTTTTTAATCTTTTTTATGATCAATATAATAATTCTGACTTAGAAGAATTTAAATCAATTAAGTTTAATGATTTTATTGTTTGTAAATGTTTTCCTTATTTCTTCTCCAATAGCCAGGGGGCAGACCGCTATTAAAAACCATTTTCCCACCTCCTTTTGGGCTTGTTGCCACATCATTTACATTCCAATATGGACTATTAAAAACGAAACATTTACAATAAAAGAAGATAACCCTGTTGATATTTACATTCCAATATGGACTATTAAAAACTACAGAAAAAGCAATGGCTAATGCTTCAACAATGTTATTTACATTCCAATATGGACTATTAAAAACGTTTAAAGCCACATTCAAGGCTTTTTCTTCTTCTATATTTACATTCCAATATGGACTATTAAAAACAGAGTTAAAGTCTTTTGATCCAAACAAACACACATTATTTACATTCCAATATGGACTATTAAAAACTTTTTCAATTCAAACATTATTTGTAATGCGTTTTCAATTTACATTCCAATATGGACTATTAAAAACTTCAATATTATTCTTAAATTTTCAACCTTTTCTAAATTTACATTCCAATATGGACTATTAAAAACACCTATCCAACAAACAGAAATTGAAATCCCAATTGAATTTACATTCCAATATGGACTATTAAAAACATTATCAGACATTTAAATTATAAAAACATCAAAACCATTTACATTCCAATATGGACTATTAAAAACTAATTGTTCTTTCCATTGTTGATATACTACTTTTCTTATTTACATTCCAATATGGACTATTAAAAACAAACCTTACAACCCCCCGGAATGAATCAAAACTTTTATTTACATTCCAATATGGACTATTAAAAACATCTCCATCTACCATTATTACATCAAAACTTACTTCATTTACATTCCAATATGGACTATTAAAAACTACATGCAAGCAAATAGCGAGCCTACTGTGTTATCATTTACATTCCAATATGGACTATTAAAAACATGAAAATTTGATAGAAGAAATAGCAGAAAAATGGGGATTTACATTCCAATATGGACTATTAAAAACGAGTATGAAGATTTAAGAAAGGAATCCGCTTTTGAATTTACATTCCAATATGGACTATTAAAAACCGATTTATCAAGCTGGAAAAATTGTTGGTTGGATATATTTACATTCCAATATGGACTATTAAAAACATTTTTTGTTTCTTTTTCCACCCATTTATTTATCTCATTTACATTCCAATATGGACTATTAAAAACTTTTCGTTAAACCTTGACGCTCTCATTTTTTCATCATTTACATTCCAATATGGACTATTAAAAACGAAAAAATATTCTTTTAACCAATGATGCGAAGAAATATTTACATTCCAATATGGACTATTAAAAACTTTGGCTAAGTATTTGATTTTGTTTAGCATGTTGATATTTACATTCCAATATGGACTATTAAAAACTCAATTACTCCGACATCGAATACTTCGATGTGATTATTTACATTCCAATATGGACTATTAAAAACTAGTTGCAAATGTGGTTGCAGGAAAGATTATTCAATATTTACATTCCAATATGGACTATTAAAAACTCCAACGCTGCTATAAAACCACTCTTCAGCTTTTTTATTTACATTCCAATATGGACTATTAAAAACATTTCAAAATAAGTCAAAAATATGCAAAAATAATTGATTTACATTCCAATATGGACTATTAAAAACTATCCTTCTAACTACTTCAATATGTACTCTGAGTACATTTACATTCCAATATGGACTATTAAAAACCTTTTTCGCGAATAAATCTACTTTGGCTATGTTGTATTTACATTCCAATATGGACTATTAAAAACAAGTCAAAATTCATTGTATTAAAAACATCAATTTTAATTTACATTCCAATATGGACTATTAAAAACCCGAAAATCGCTTCGATGATTTCTTCAATGTCATCATTTACATTCCAATATGGACTATTAAAAACCCAAACCTACGGTATCGTCAACAATTTTTATATTATCATTTACATTCCAATATGGACTATTAAAAACCCGAGGAAACAATTTCAGTTGAAAAAAATTTAGAGGATTTACATTCCAATATGGACTATTAAAAACTCCTAATACTTCATCAAATTTTATTGTATCTAAAATATTTACATTCCAATATGGACTATTAAAAACACCTGTAGTCTTATCAAACAATTTCATTCTTACTTTATTTACATTCCAATATGGACTATTAAAAACTGAAATATCTAAATTTCTATAAGTTGCATATGTTTTATTTACATTCCAATATGGACTATTAAAAACGAATAAACTAGTAATACCATATTGATAATTTTTCAGATTTACATTCCAATATGGACTATTAAAAACTATATTTTCTTTTATATTTTCTTTTATATATTGTATATTTACATTCCAATATGGACTATTAAAAACTTCTGTCTGCATTGATATATCCTGATGTGATTTTTGATTTACATTCCAATATGGACTATTAAAAACGAAAAAGAAACTCCATCTGCAACTATTGTTTCGCCTATTTACATTCCAATATGGACTATTAAAAACTGCATAAAGCCTTAATGTAAAAACACCTTTTGCAGTATTTACATTCCAATATGGACTATTAAAAACTGAATATTGGAGAACAACTCTTTTAGGAGCTTTGAAATTTACATTCCAATATGGACTATTAAAAACTTATCAGTTCTAATAAATCAGCAATAAGAAGATTAATTTACATTCCAATATGGACTATTAAAAACGATAAATTTTTGGTTTCGAGAAAGCTCCAAAAGAAAATTTACATTCCAATATGGACTATTAAAAACTTATTACCAATTTCTTTTGGCGCTTCTGGGTTTGCATTTACATTCCAATATGGACTATTAAAAACAAATCAAATAAACATAAAAGGAAACGCAATACCAAAATTTACATTCCAATATGGACTATTAAAAACTAAATGTTTAATTATTAATTTAGAAAATTGAAGAACATTTACATTCCAATATGGACTATTAAAAACGTTTTCTTTTGCTTTGTACATTGTTTTTAGGATTTCATTTACATTCCAATATGGACTATTAAAAACTATATAAGAAATGGTAGTATAAATTTGACTACTGAAATTTACATTCCAATATGGACTATTAAAAACTTCTTTACAATTCCCGACCTAAAATAAGGCGATTTAATTTACATTCCAATATGGACTATTAAAAACCCCAACGCTGCTATAAAACCACTCTTCAGCTTTTTTATTTACATTCCAATATGGACTATTAAAAACTGCAAAATCAGACTTAATGGAAGTTGATTTATAATAATTTACATTCCAATATGGACTATTAAAAACTTTACCGTTGAAGGTTCTAATGAATGTTTAAATAAATTTACATTCCAATATGGACTATTAAAAACTTTGTTGTTTCAATTTGTTTTTCAAGCGAATCAAAAATTTACATTCCAATATGGACTATTAAAAACCCCATTATTATTAAAACAATAACTATAGATTCATTTAAAAGCTGTTTTTGTCTATCTTTATATAATTATTTAATATTTATCACCTTAAATATATCAAAAAACTAAAACTGTTTTTTAATCTTTATTAAATAAATTGTCGATATAACATAAATAAAGTCATATTTCACATAGACAATTATAAAAAATTAGATGTTTTATCTTCTTTCACACCCCAAAATTCCTTTTTTAACCATCTTTCATTCCGACTTTCGAAAACTATTATCGAATCCAAATCTTTTCTGATGACTTTTTCTAATTCTTGTCTTAATTTATATAATTCTGATTTTGATAATTCTCCTTCAAAAACAGAATTTTGTATGTGATATAAATATTTTTTACAAATATTAAACACCTTTGGTAAAATTTTCTCACCATCACCTTCTGGGTCAAATTTAATATCATAAACTAATAATATATACATCTATTTCACCACCATAATGTAAAACCTTCATACTCTTTTTCTTCTAATAAGTGTTTAATTAATTTATAGCATTCTAGTCTAATAAGATATCTATAAGACACTTTTTTATTTAACACTTTGTGCATTATCGTTTTTTTCAATCTTTCATCATACTTTTCAAGTATTTTCTTTCGAGCTTTTTCTTTTAAATACAATCCATTTAAATCCTTTTCAAAATCATTTTCGGTAATAATTTTTTTATTTAATAATTGAAAAATTAATCTATCTCCTATTAAAGGTTTAAATATTTCCGAGATATCCAAACTCAATGAAAACCTTCTTACACCTGGTTCATGTAAATAGCTTATAGCTGGATTTAAATATGTCTTATAAATTTCTGATATGGTTGTGGTATATATTATCGAATTAATAAAAGATATTAGTGTATTAACAATATTTTCTGGTGGTCTTTTTGTTCTTTTTTCAAAAGAAAAATCAATTATTTTATCCCATGAAGAATAATAAACCTCCCTAATATTACCTTCTATTCCCATCAATTGAGAAATATCCTTTTGTTTGTTTATTTTATCTCTTAAAAAATTTATTTTATTAATATAAATTTCAATATTTTCTTTTCTAGAATTATAGTATCTTAAATTTCTAAATATATTAAATGAAGCTGCTTCCATGATTTTTTTTGCTATGTATAATCTTTTTTCATAGTTTAAATAATGTTCTACTTGTTTAATTAAAATATATCCAGAAATTTTATTTTCTTTAGGAATATATGTCCCTGAATAATAACCATAATAATTATAAAAATGTATTAGAATATTCTTTTGAGACAAAAAATCTAGCAGCTTACTATTTAATGAAATTTCACCAAAAATATATATATCATTAACGACTTCTATAGGAATATACGACTTCCCATTTTTGTTTATTAATATTAAACTGTTATCTTTTCTTTGTAAATTTCCACTTGAAAAAATATATATAGTTTTTTTCATAACTTATATATAGCAAAATTCATAAAACGCACATTTTTTACAAACACTAGTTTTTGGGATTTTCTCTGGTATTTTTTCAGAATTTTTTATTATTTTCACTTCGCTAATAATTTTTTCTATATATTCTTTATCTTTCTCCTCATATACTATTTTTATTCTTTTTCTTAAATTTGGATAGTCTATAATTCCTTCTTTCACATCAACACCATACATATTTAAATAATATATATAATATTTCAATTGCCAAATACTAGCTTCTTCAAATGATCGTGATTTTTTTATTTCATGTATAACTTTTTTATTTTTAATAAGATCTATATTGATTTCATCATTTATCAAAATATTCTTTTGAGAATTTTTATAATAATTCTCTTCTATATATTTTCCTATTTTTACATCTTCATTTTCATTCTCCAATGAAATTCCATGAGTATAAAACCATAATTTTCTTTTACAAATAAAATAATAATAAAATTCTATTCCTGAAATCATTTTAACCCCTAAAAAAAGTTATTAAATTCTTTATTTTCATCTTTACTATATGTTATTCCTAACTCTTTTGAATAATCGCAATTATGAATAACCAATTTTTCATATTTGTTAATTTTTATCTCTTTTATATTATTTAATTCATTGTATCGTATAGAAGCGGTATAATTTAAAATTTCTTCTTTAATCTTATATTTCTCTTTTCTAGAAATATTTTTTTCATTATATTTTTTTAGTAATTCGTTTATATATTCTTCATTTTCACTATAAACATCTTTTGGAATAACTAATACAGAATCTATATCTCTAAATATTTTTGATACTTCACTTTTTTCTAATTCATAAGGATTATATGTTTTCACAAATTCCATATTGTCTTTCAATTTATAATAATAATCTGTGTTCTTTATTTTTTCATAATCATATACTTCATCAATTATCCCCAACTTTTTTTCTTCTGATAATGGTCCATTTATATTTAATAAAGATTTATTGGATATATCAAAAATATCTTTATAAATAACCTTACCTATTCCAGAACAATTTTTAGTAAATACATATACATTATATCCATCTTTATCCCAAGTTCTTCTTCTATATACTCTTCCCATTCTTTGAAATAATCCATTAATATCTGATAATTCAGTAAACAATATATCAAAATCAATGTCTAATGATGCTTCAACAATTTGAGTACTTATCCATATACCCTTTTTTTTATAATTATTACCTAAATCAAATATTTCTATCTCCTTAAATGATCTATCTTTTTTAATAAATTTTGAATGAAGCAAATTTACTTCTTTAACTCCTAAATCTATTAGATCATTATATATTCTTTGAGCTTGATTAATTGTATTACATATAACTAAAATTCTATTTTCATTATATTTTTCTATAATATATTTTGCCTCAATATTATCATCAATAACTTTTAAACTATGCCTTATATCGTTATTAATAAACGGTTTTTCAGAGATAATAAAATTATTTATTCCTGCATCTTCAAACTCTTTTAATAGAAATTTAGGAAAGGTTGCTGTTAAAATTGAAAATTTCCCTCCAAATTTTGTAATTATTTTTAACCCCAATATTAGATAAGCAAGTAAGTCAGGTGAGTACATTTGAATTTCATCAAGAATTATTTTAGAATAAGACATTGTTGCTACTTTAAGTTCAAATCCTTTATAGCCATAAACAACATCAAACAACTGATCTAAAGTTGTTATTGTTAATGGTAATGATAATTGTTTTGTTTTAGTAAAATAATAATCAACATCTTCTATACTTTCTTCTCTTTTTAAATATTCTGAATAAGTATCTGAATGCAAAATACCAACATTTTCAGTATTATTATCTTTTAATATTTTTTTAGTAATTCTATCATATATAGCATTAATGGCTACTTTTAAAGGCAAAGTATAAAATCCCTTATTATTACCTATCCATAATAATCCTGCTTCAGTTTTCCCCATACCTGTTTGAGCTATTGCTATAACATTATTATCTCTATTCTCAATCATATATTTTTGTAAATCATTCCAATGATATCCAAGTTTTTCCATATTGGTTAATAAAAAGTTATTTGGAATTTCTACAGGTATATGAGCACTAGCTGCATAATCAATCCTGTTTAATAATCCTTTTAATAAAACATAGTCTTTAAAATTTTTATCTTCTTTATATATCCTTTTCTTAAGGACGAAATATCTTGCACTAATTTTATTTAAATTTATACTCTTACTTATTTTAGAATAATCAAATAATTTCACTAAAGAACTTATTTCTTCTATTTTATTATTAATAATCATTAAATCATAATTACTATAATCTCTTTCATGGTGATATGCAATAACTTGATATAATAACTTTATCTCATCTTCCGTAAATTTATTTTTTAATTCTATTGGATTTAAAAATAATAAACTTAAAAGGGAATGAGGAATTTCTTTTTCATTCCTCTTTCCCTTTTTTAGTTTTTCTTGAAAATCAGGATTTATTTTTCCTAAATCATGATATACACATGCATATTCTAACAAATCCCAATTAACAGGAATTTTTTCATTATATAATACTTTTAAATTATTTAATTGTTCAATTAAATTATCTGTATGTTCTTGTATTGTTTCTGTAGGGTTAGATTTAGCTAAAAAAATCATAAATTCACCTCAAGCTAATAATAATACGTCTCCTTCTTCATCTATAAAATATTTCTCATACATATATAAAATTGGATTGGATGCATATAATGCCTCGACCTTATTCCATTTTCTTATATACTTTTTATTTTTATTATTTCCTATATTTTCTAAAACATAATTTTTATTTAAGATATATTTTGTTCCTACAAATTTCATTCCTTCAGTATAATTTTGAAATTCTATATTTTTATATTTTTTTATTGGTATATAATAGGATAAATCTGTATAAATATCTTCTTCCAATTCTTTTTCTTTATATTCAACAGCTTTAACTTCTTTAATATTAGCAATATCCTCTCTTCTTCCTAAAGATGGATATTCTCTTGGATATTTTAATGAATTTTCTATTACTTCAATTAGAGACTTATCTTTTGGAACTATATGTATCATTAATTTAACGTCCACAAGCATTTCTGTTGTACCTATTCCTTGGGTTATTCCATATCCTTTTACCATCAATTGATGTCTTCCTTTTTCAAATTTCATTTCAGGTTTAAATTCGTATCTAGTATATAAATCATTAACTTTTGAATAATAGTTACCTGCAACGCTTACTTGCATTTCTTTATATTCTTTAAAATCACATAGTTTATGAATCATACCTATCACTGTAGAATAAGGTGGCAGAGGATATGTCTCCCTCAATCCAAAACTTGTAGGAATCCTGTAATTGGCAGTTTCTTGTTCTATCTTTATCTTAATTGCCTTCATAATACTTCCTTACCTTTTCTTTTAAATTTTCAAATAATTTTGGGATTGAAACAGCTTTAAGTTTTTCTTTAATCTCATTCTCATTATCAAATTTTCCATCAACAATTCCGCATATAGTGTTTTCTTTTACCTCATTATATTCTAACATTGATAACAATGGTTCAATATTAATTTTATTATTTTCTACTTCAACCAAATTGTGAAAGAATGGATTTTTAATGCTATATACTCCTCCAATTGCAAATAATGGTTTTAGGTCTTCTCTTCTTCCTTTAATATCCCTGTATAAAAAGGCTATAGTGTCTAATAATTTTTGAACTCTTCTAGATTTTTCTTCATTAAGTATTTCAATATCTTCATTTTTATCAATACCTATTTCATCCAAATCTATATTTATCGTATATCTGTAATACGATCTATGCATTTCTGATTGAGCTATATTCATATTTTCCTTTAATCTATCAGCTAGTCCTTTATTTGTTAAAAAATCGAGATCTCCCTTAAAATCTTCCAAAGATATAGCATGTGATATTCTAACCTTTGCGTCTCTAGTTAAACTTCCTTCTCCTTTTTTCGTTTTCATATATCCAAAAAAATCTATTTCAGGATACTTATCTATTTTTGCTTCAGGATCAAATTGTATAACTTTTTTATCTCCACTTCCCTCATCTTTTAAAGGAGACAATTCATATCCTAATTGATTAACAATATTATATCTAATTGCTTGCCTGGATATATAGGTCTGTTGTTTGCCATCCCTTGATAACTTTTTTAATGTTGTAACATTACCTAATCCTTCACCAAAATTTGCACTTTCAGCTTCAAAAATTATTGTTAATGTTAATCCTTTTTTATCCATTATTTTCATCCCCTTTCTTATATTCTCCAAATAATCCAGCTATATATGCATATCCTACACTTTTGAAAATGTCGTTATTATCTAAGGCTTCTATAATTATTTTTGGAACTGGCTTATCAACATATAAATAACTATTCAATAATGTATCCATAAAGCTATCTTTATTATTTACTTTTAATGCATTCAATAACTTGTATGAAATACCCGAGAGTTTGTGTTCACTTCCTTTAGATAAATAAAACTGTCTCATTAAATATCCGTAATAATTAGCTTGTTTAACTTCACTTTCATTAAAATCTTTCATATCTTTCACCTCGCTTAAATAATTTAAATTTATTTTAATTAAGTTATTTATAGTTCTTATTGAATAATAACCATTTGTTCTATCAGAAAGTTTTATTCTTAAAAGATCATTTATTAGACTGTATAATTCTACATTATTTGTTATTCTAAAAATAATTTCCTCATATAACATTATTTTATCTTTATAATCATCTTTTTTATAATCATCTTTTTTGGTCGGATAATAATAATTATTTATTATTTCGTTCAAAAGGATTGAAGATTTATTTAAAACTGATAATGTTTTTTTCGATAAAATATTAAAATAGTATTTTTCATTTTCCAATTTTACTATTTGAATATCAGAATATTCATACTTCGTTGTTTTGTTTAAATTTTCATATATACTACTTAATAATGTCTTATATGAAAACATATATTTATCATTTTCATTAATTGAGTCACTATAAGTTTTCATTATTATTCTTTTATTTATATTATAAATATCTTCAATAGAATGATTTAAATTAACAAAAAGCCCTTTATTATACACATATGTAAATCCAGCAGGAATACATGAATAAACCAACTTACAGACAGGACAAATATATGTATCGTTAACAAAATCCCATACATTAGAAGGTTTTCTTGCATCATCAAATCCAATATTTTTTATAAATGACATATTTACATCCAATTTTTTCATTGGTCTATTACAGGAAAAACAAGTATATTTGTATTTTTTTATTTCATCATTTTCCAATTTTTTATATTCTAAGAATGGTTCTAAAAAATAATTTTTATAATCAATATACATATCTTTTTCTTTTGTTTGGGGATTTAAAAAACTCACCCCATTCCATGCATTTTTAATAATAGAGTACATGACGTTTTTTGCTACAATATATTTTTTTGAAATAGGATTTTCTAAGAAAACAAGAATATTTTTTAATTTCAATAAATTATCTTTTATTAATTCAACATTAGATGATTTAGTTATATTTTTTAATTTAGTTATTTCCTCTAAAATATCTAAAGTATTTAATTCTTTATATATTAAATCGTATGCACTTTTAAAACTGGCTTTTTTGAGATTATCTTTGAAAGATTTTATTATTTTATTTATTATCTCTATATCTTCTTTTGAAAACTCATTTTGTCCTATTTTATGTTCTATTATTTCTTTATATGAAATCAATTGATACCAATTTAAATTCTTATATGTATTAATAAAATAGTTAAAATATTTTTCTTCGAAATTATTAAATGCATCAATTTTGATTTCAATTTCATCATATTCCAAATCAGAATTTTTCTCATATGTTTTATATCTAACATTATCTTCACCTAAAATATTTATCAATCCTACTATTCCAGCATTATATAACCAATCTGATAATTTTAAAGTTATATAATTTTCTTTCAATTTTTCCATTTTATCACCCCTAAATTATATCTACCATTCCAAACCCTAAACTTCTTTTACTACCAATACCAGATTTATATATAAAGTCCAGCATTTTTTTGTCTCCTGATATCTTTATAATTCCTAAATTAGATTTTAGCTTTTTATTATAATTTAATACTGTTGTTTTTTTAAAATCTAATACTTTAATATCTAATTCATCATTTTCACATTTAAACAATTTATTATATTGATAGTTAATGTTATTTTTTAGTATATCTATAGCATTTCTCTCATCAAAATAATAATATTTATCTTCTTCTTTATTGTGTTCTCTAATAAGAATTGGAGATAATGTTTTTATTGTTATTTCATTTTTATATACATTTTTTTCAGGCAATTTAATAATGTTATTTAATTTCAAAACATTATTTTTTATCGAAAATTCTATAAATTTCATACTCATGAACGCATTATAAAAGTACAAACCGGTTTTGTATGAATGAGTTGAAAAAAACATTGATATGTTATCATTTTCAATCTTAATTGTTTCTTCAAATCTACATTTCCCAAAATACACTGAAAATGTATAATCTTTTAATATAGGATCTTTATTTTTAAAATACTCTTCAAATACACTTTTATCATAGCTTTCCAGTGTTTTTTTTATAAAACTCAAAAATATACGTCTATAGTCTTTAGGTATTTCCTTAGATTTTAAATTGAAAATTAATTTTAATTTCATAATCTCACCTCATTTATTATCCATGTGTTGATGATTGTAAAAAACCTTAATTTTATTATACGCTGGTACGTTACGTATTAATTAAAAATATATTAAAAAAATAATTACAAAAAAATAAACAAAAATAATCATGATAATATATAAAAAAATCTAATAATCCATACTGGAATGTAAAATGTGTTAATGGTTGTATTAAGCAAAAAAAGATTTTTAATAGTCCATATTGGAAATTAATATACACTTGATATATTAATTAATAAAAACAAAGAGACCTTTTTAGGCCTCACTGTCTATTTTTAATAATATTAAATTTTTATTGGTTTGTAGCTTTAGTTTTATAATATAATAAAACATAACAATCCCCCATTAAGTTTTCTATTTCCATTATAATAAATTTTTTTTAATTTGTCAAGTTATTTTTAATTTTTTTAACATAACTAATAATACAAAATACAATTTCTACAATAAACATTTCATATATTTTTAATAATAGTAAAAAAATAATTGATATTCAGTAATTTTCAAATTAAAACGTCATGTGATTCAGTTTATTATTTTAAATCTTATATATTTTTCATATTACAACTTTAAAAAAACTATAATTTCAAATATTTTTGTTAGGAATATTATTATGATATTTATCGCTACAATAATTATTGATAGAAATGTCATAAATCCTAGGATATCTAATACCCATTTTGTAAATAAAACATATGAAAGAATAAATATAATTAATTCCATTAATATTAACCTTAATACATACAAAATTTCTATATTAGATGTTCAGGATACAATTGTTTATAGCAATTCTTTCAAACAACAAAGAAATTATTTAAATAACAAACATTACTGTTATAATAGAAAAATGATCTTTAATATTTGTTATAGTATTCCATACTATCAAATGAATAAAAACTATTTTTCCTACTGCATATTTTTTAAAAATACTTATTATATTTTATGAAAGTAAAAAACTAATTATAGTATAAAATGAAAATAATGATATTACAAAACTATAAAATAGTTTTTTGTTATTAATTTTTTCACTAATTAAATAAATTCCAATAAACTGAAAAATAAAACCTACCAAACTTAAATTTTCTATAAATGTAAAAATCATACCAAATGCAAAAAATATTTTGCAACTTTTAAATCCATATTCTCCCATTTAGCCATTATCAGTTATTTTTAACTCTCCATTCCTCTTCTCTTATCACTCTATTCATCGATAAAAATACCCTATAATCTTAAAAATGTCAGCTATAAATATTAATAAAAACCAATAAATATTACTGAAAGAATTAATCCCCACTTTAAAAATTTTGCTGCTTTGTAAATATTTTCATTTCCAAAATAATCGCCTAATAATGTATAAGCTTTTATTCATATATTATTGGTATTATCATTATTGCTATAATACCAAAGAAAAGTAAATATGCAGAAAAACCACTTACTCCAAATGAAAAACCATATCCTGTAACAGATTGTGAAAATAATATACCTTTTCCTAATATAACGCTTGCTAATAATACATAACATATTATCTCAAGCCACAATATATATTAAATATTCTCTTATCTTTTATAATTTCACTGATCTTATATACTCCAATTAATAGGAGTATCACTCCAATAATTCTAAAATGTCCCGTTATACTAAGAACAACTTCTATACCTGCCATTATTTTTGCATTTTTCAAATCCACACCTATCACTCCTATATTATAAAAATTAACATTATTAATTATAATTTATTATAATTAAAGATACGAATAACATATGTATTATATCTTATTTCTTATAATTTTTAGGCACTTGTGAAAAATTTTATTTTATAAATAAAAACCGAAGCTCAAAAATAGAGCTCCGGTTTATAATTATGATTTATTATAAATTTTTAATAACAATAGCGGTACCCATACCTCCACCAATACATAATGACGCTAATCCATATTCTAAATTTCTCTTTTTCATTTCATATAATAATGTTACTACTATTCTATTTCCTGATGCACCTATTGGATGCCCTAACGCTATTGCTCCTCCATTTACATTTGTTCTTTCCATAAACCATTCTTTGCTTAATCCATATTTTTCACTTAATTCTTTTATTACTGCTAATGATTGTGCTGCAAATGCTTCGTTTAATTCTAGTAGTTCCATTTCTTCAAGTTTTATTCCTTTCTTTTCTATTATATTTGTTATTGCTGCTACTGGCCCTATTCCCATTATACTTGGATCTACTCCACCTTGTTCATACGCTACTATTTCTGCTAATGGTTTTAATCCATATTTTTTTACTGCACTTTCTGATGCTATTATCATTGCACTTGCTCCGTCATTTATTCCTGATGAGTTACCTGCTGTTACTGTTCCATCTTTTTTGAATGCTGGTCTTAATTTTGCTAATGTTTCTTTTGTTGTTCCAAATCTTGGATATTCATCTGTGTCAAATATTTTTGTTTCTTTTTTTGTTTTTATTTCTATTGGTACTATTTCTTCTTTGAATTTCCCTTCTTTTATTGCTTTTTCTGCTCTTTGTTGGCTAATCAATGCAAATTCATCTTGTTCTTCTCTTGTTAATCCATATTTTTCTACT
>NZ_LNGH01000029.1 GCF_011057715.1 Marinitoga sp. 38H-ov | reverse complement strand
TTTATCTTTAGAAACATCGATACCAACAAACAACATAGAAACACAACCTTTCAGAATTAGATTCTAACTCTGGGTATATAAGAAAAGAGCCTCGTTATATGTAAGAGCTATAGCTCATTCTCCGGTAGCAATTCAACTTATATACCAAAGTTAGTCAGACTATTCAAGGCACTTAAGTGCAGGAGGTGACAGAATTACTTTAGTTATATAATAACTCAGAGTTAGAATTATTTTTTTAAAAATAAATATCAGATTTATTAATTATATGAAAACATTATACACGAGGAGGTTATATTATGGGAGAAAAAGTTATGATAAGGGTAAGAATGAGTTTGCATGATGCTCATTATGGTGGTAATTTAGTTGATGGAGCAAAAATACTTCAATTGTTTGGAGATGTAGCTACAGAATTATTAATTAGACATGATGGAGATGAAGGATTATTTAAGGCATATGATAATATAGAGTTTATAGCTCCAGTATATGCTGGAGATTATATAGAAGCTACAGGTGAAATAGTAAAAGTTGGAAATACATCAAGAAAAATGGTTTTTGAAGCAAGAAAAGTAATTGCTCCAAGACCTGATATATCAGATTCCGCAGCAGATTATTTAGAAGAGCCAATTATTGTATGTAGAGCTAGCGGAACTTGCGTAGTTCCAAAAGATAAACAAAGGAAGGGGAAATAATGGAAAAATTAATAATTACAGTAGCTTTAACTGGTGCTGAAGTAACAAGAGAACAACAACCAAATTTGCCAATTACACCTGATGAAATAGCTGAAGCAGCATATGAAGCATATTTAGCGGGAGCTTCAATTGCTCATGTTCATGCAAGAGACAAAGACGGAAATCCAACTCAATCATATGAAGTGTATAAGGAAATCAAGGAGAAAATAGAATCTAAATGTAATATTATTTTTCAACCATCTACAGGTGGGGCAGTTTATCATACATTTGAACAAAGAAAACAACCATTAGAATTAAACCCTGAAATGGCAACTTTATCTGCTGGTACAACAAATTTCGGAAGAGATATATTTGTAAATTCTGAAGAATATATGGAAAAATTTGCTAAAGAAATGAAAGAACGTGGGATAAAACCTGAAATAGAGGTTTTCGAAAGAGGTCATATTAATAATGCTCTTAGATTAGTAAAGAGGGGATTATTAGATACTCCAATACATTTTGATTTTGTTATGGGAGTTCCTGGAGCTATACCTGGTGAAATTGATGATTTAGTATATTTAGTAAATCGTATCCCTCAAGGTAGTACATGGACTGTAGCTGGTATTGGAAGATATGAATTACCTTTAGCAGTGCATGCAATTTTAATGGGTGGGCATGTAAGAGTAGGTTTTGAAGATAATATATATTATAGAAAAGGGGAATTAGCTAAATCAAATGCACAGCTTGTAGAGAGAATTGTAAGATTAGCAAAAGAATTAGGGCGCGAAGTTGCAACCCCTGATGAAGCAAGAAAAATATTAAATATTAAAAAATAATGGAGGGATAAAATGAAAAAAGGATGTCCATTTGGAACACATAGAGTTATTAAACCTAAAGGATTATTACCTCAAGCAGCAAAAAAAATAGATAATACAATGGAAATATATTCAAATGAAATATTAATTGATGTTATTACTTTAAATATAGATTCTGCTTCTTTTACACAAATAAAGGAAGCTTGCGACCATAACACAGATAAAATGGAAAAAATGATTCTTGATATAGTAAATGAAAGAGGAAAAATGCAAAACCCTGTAACAGGATCAGGTGGGATGTTAATAGGTACAGTTAAAGAAATTGGGCCGGATTTTCCAGATAAAACATTAAAAATTGGGGATAAAATTGCTACATTGGTTTCATTATCTTTAACACCTTTGAAAATAGAAAAAATAAAAAAGATAAATATAGAAAATGATCAAGTTGATATTGAAGGTCAAGCTATATTATTTGAAACAGGAATATATGCAAAATTACCTGATGATATACCAGAGAAATTAGCATTAGCAGCATTAGATGTTGCAGGTGCTCCAGCACAAGTTGCAAAACTTGTTAAAAAAGGAGATACTGTTTGTATAATAGGTGGTGGAGGAAAATCAGGCGTATTGTGTTCATACCAAGCAATGAAAAATGCTGGAGAAAATGGTAAAGTTATAGTTGTAGAATATTCTGAAGAAAATGCAAAAAGAATAAAAGATATGAATTTAGCTCATGAAATAATAGTAGCAGATGCTACAAAGCCTGTTGAAATATATGAAAAGGTATTAGAAAAAACTAATGGTAAATACTGTGATGTAACAATTAACAATGTAAATGTTCCAAATACAGAAATGTCATCAATCTTAATAACTAGAGATGAAGGGACAGTATATTTCTTCTCAATGGCAACATCATTTACAAAAGCCGCTTTAGGAGCTGAGGGTGTAGGTAAAGATATTAATATGATAATAGGAAATGGATATACCAAAGGACATGCGGATTTAACTCTTCAAATTTTAAGAGAGTCAAAGGAAATTAGAGAATTATTTGAAAAATTATATATATAATGGAGGGTAAATATGAAAAGAAGACATTATACTGAAATACCATTATGGAAAGATGTTACTGAAGAACAATGGAATGATTGGCATTGGCAAATAAAAAATAGAATTACTGATGTTGAAACTTTAAAACAAGTTATAAATTTAACCCCTGAAGAAGAAGAAGGAGTTAGAAATGCATTAAAAACACTTAGAATGGCAATTACTCCATATTATGCATCATTAATGGATCCAGATGATCCAAAATGTCCAATTAGAAGACAGGCAGTGCCTACATCAAAGGAATTAGTGAAAGATATGTGGGATATGGTTGATCCACTACATGAAGATGAAGATTCACCAGCTCCTGGTTTAACTCATAGATATCCTGATAGAGTATTATTTTTAATTACTGATATGTGTTCAATGTATTGCAGACATTGTACAAGAAGAAGATTTGCAGGTCAAACAGATGCACACAAGAAAATGGATGAAATAAATGCAGCATTGGATTATATAAGAAATACACCTCAAGTTAGAGATGTATTATTATCAGGTGGAGATGCTTTAATGGTAGGAATTCCAATGCTTGAATATATTTTAAGCGAATTAAGAAAAATACCGCATGTAGAAGTAATAAGAATAGGTACAAGAACGCCTGTAGTATTTCCACAATTAATTACCGATGAGTTAGTAAATATGTTAAAGAAATATCATCCATTATGGATAAATACACATTTTAATCATCCAAAAGAAATTACACCAGAATCAACTGAAGCATGTAGAAAGTTAGCAGATGCTGGAATTCCTCTTGGTAATCAAAGCGTATTGTTAAGAGGTATTAACGATAGCAAATATATTATGATGGAATTAGTTCATCAATTGGTTAAAATAAGAGTAAGACCATATTATATTTATCAATGTGATTTATCTCAAGGTATAGGTCACTTTAGAACTTCAGTTGCTAAGGGATTAGAAATAATGGAATCATTAATAGGTCATACATCAGGGTTTGCTGTACCCTCATTTGTTGTTGATGCTCCAGGTGGAGGAGGGAAAATTAGGTTAATGCCAAATTACTTAATTTCACAAAACGAAAAAACTGTTATTTTGAGAAATTATGAAGGTGTTATTACTACATATCATGAACCAGAAGATACAACTACAGATGTTGATGATACAGAATACAGAGAAAAATATAAGTGGTATGGAGTAGCAGGTTTATTTGAAAGTAAAGACAGAATTTCATTAGAGCCAAATCATTTAGAAAGACATGAGAGAGCAAAATTAAGAAAAAAATATGAAAGGTGATATTATGAAATATGAAGAAATAAAATTAAATCAAATATATGAAGTGAAAAGAAAAATAACAGCTAATATGGTTGAGACATTTGCTGAAATAACAGGTGATAAAAATCCTGTTCATCTAGACGAAAATTTCGCAAGTAAAACTATGTTCAAAAACAGAATTGTTCATGGAATATTGAGTGTAGGATTAATTTCTGCGGTTTTGGGTATGGAATTTCCAGGTCCTGGTACAATATATATGAAACAAGATTCTAAATTTTTAAAACCAATATATTTAGATGAGGAAATAACAATAAGAATTGTAGTAAAAGAAAAAATCGAAGAAAAATCTAGATTAATTTTAACAACACAAATTATCAAGGAAGACGGTTCTTTAGCTGTAGATGGAGAAGCATTAGTGATGTTTAAAAATTAATAAAGGGGTTAAAGAATTGAAAGACATTCATTTTAAAAACATCCTTCTTAAAAATAATTCTCAAGTTAAAAGTATTTCTATAGTTGGTTTAGAAAAAAATACAGGAAAAACTGAAACATTAAATTATGTTATAAAAAAGATTAATAAGACTATAGGAATAACTTCTATAGGTATAGATGGTGAATCTGTAGACCAAGTTACTACAACACCAAAGCCAGAAATAGAAATTAAAGAAGGAACAATATTTGCAACAGCCGAAAGATTTTATAAACAAAAGAGGTTTACATCTGAAATATTATCTATTGAAGATGATTTGAGAACTTCTATTGGAAGAATTGTAATAGCTAAAGCATTAGAAAGAGGTAAAATAATATTAGCAGGGCCACAGAGTTCTAAAAAAATAAAGATATTAATAGAAAGACTGACGAAACTTGGATCTGAAATAGTATTAATTGACGGGGCTTTATCAAGATTAAGCCCCGCTTCTCCTGTAATAACAGATGCTATGATATTAGCAACAGGAGCGGCTTTGACTTTGAATATAAATGAGTTGGTAAAAAAAACAAAACATATTGTTAATTTAATTCAATTAGATGAAAGTGAAATAAGTAGTGAATTAAATGATTTGGAAGATGGAATATACGCTATTAATGATAAAATAGAAAAATTGCCTATTAACTCATTATTGTCATTTGATAAATTAGATAAACATATATTAGATTATGGAAACAAGATCTTTTTAACAGGTGCATTAACAGATAGGTTTTTAAAACATTTGTCAAAGCAAAAAAATTTATCTAATGTAGAGTTAATTGTAAAAGATTTTACAAAAATATTTTTAACCCCTGAAACATATAATATATATACAAAAAAAGGTGGAAAAATAAAAGTTTTGAAAAAAACTAATTTAATAGCAATAACAATAAATCCATATTCACCTAAAGGTTATATGCTAAATTCTCAAGAAATAAAAAATAGGCTTAAAGAAGTTATTGATTTGCCAATAATAAATGTAAGGGAAGATGAATTATGGTTGAATTAAATTACATATTTCAAAGTTTAGAAATAATAACCTCATTAGGACAAAAAAAATTAAATAAATTAAAATTTCTTACTGATAAAGAATTAATATCTAAAGAATTAGATAAGATTGAGGAAACTATTTCATATATAACTAAATTTCCAGATAAAGTTGAAAATATAAAATTGAATTTAATGTATATAAAAGATATAACTATTATTTTAGAAAGATTAAAAAGTGGATATTTATTAGATGATATTGAATTATTTGAATTAAAGCATTTTGCATATTATTATGAAAAAATAAGAAAAAATGTAGATTTATCTTATTTAAATAATTATTCTTTAGAAGAAGTATTTCAAATTTTAGATCCGGATAATGAGAAATTACCTACATTTTATATTTATGATTCATACTCGGAAGAATTAAGCGAGATTCGAAAAAAGAAGAAAAACTTATCAACTGAAGAAAAAGAAGTATTATTCCAAAAAGAATTGGAAATAGAAGATAAAATAAGAGAAGAGCTAACAAATAAATTATTTAATTATGTTGAAAATATTGAAAAATCTATTAATGATATATCAGAATTAGATTTTGTTTTAGCAAAATCTTATTTTGCTTTGCAAAAAAATTTTGTAAAGCCAGAATTTTCTGAGTATATAGAATATTATTCACTATTTAATCCAGTAATAAAAGATAGGTTGAATGAAGAAAATAAAGAATATCAACCTATAGATATAAAATTATTTAATGGTGTTACATTGCTAACAGGAGCAAATATGACAGGTAAAACTGTTATATTAAAAACAATAGCATTATCTCAATATTTATTTCAATATGGTTTTTATGTACCAGCAAAAATAGCAAGAATAAAACCAGTAAATAAAATATTTTTAATTTCTGGTGATTATCAATCTACTTTAAGTGGTCTATCTTCATACGCAGCTGAAATGGTCAAATTAAATGAAATATTGGAATATATAAAAGAAAAAAACAATTCATTGATACTATTAGATGAATTAGCAAGAAATACTAATCCACATGAAGGGAAATTAATAGTAAAAGGTGTAATTGAAATATTGAAAGAACATAATTCTATATCTTTAATAACTACACATTTTAATAATGTTGCAGATGAATCTATTAGAAAATTAAGAATAAAAGGAATAAGAAAAGATAAACTAAAAGATAGTTTAATTCCAGAAAATATAAATGATATTATAGATTATTCTTTAATAGAAGAGAAAGATGAAATAGTTCCAGAAGAAGCATTAACTATAGCAAAATTATTAAATATTGATAGCAATTTAATACAAATTATAGATAGGTTAAAAAAGGAGGAAAACTCTAATGAGTAAATTAGGTTTGGATTTTAAGAAAGTTGAATATGCAAGAAGTTTGGCTAGAAAAATAGCAGAAGATGTGCAAAATTTTGTAGATAAAAGATCTACCGTATCAGTTGAAAGAACTATTTGTAGATTACTAGGAATAGATGGAATAGATGAATATGAAGTGCCGCTACCTAATATTGTAGTTGATCATATAAAGGAAAAAGGATTATTACAACAAGGAGCAGCATTTTTAATAGGAAATGCAATAATTGAAACAGGGTTTACTCCTCAAGAAATAGCAGAAAAAATATCAAAAGGAGAATTGGATTTATCAAGAATTAAAGTACATTCAAAAGAAAAAGCAAATGAAGCTATTTTACCTTTTGTAGACAGTATGATTAAAAGGATTCAAGATAATAGAAGAAAAAGGAATGAGTATTTGGAAAAATTAGGTGAAGGTCCACAACCATATTTATATGTAATAGTAGCAACAGGTAATATATACGAAGATGTTATTCAAGCACAAGCTGCTGCAAGACAAGGTGCTGATATAATTGCGGTTATTAGAACTACAGGTCAAAGTTTATTAGATTTTGTTCCATATGGTCCAACAACTGAAGGTTTTGGTGGAACAATGGCTACACAAGAAAACTTTAGAATAATGAGAAAGGCTTTAGATGAGGTAGGAGAAGAAGTTGGAAGGTATATTAGACTTGTTAATTATGCTTCAGGTCTTTGTATGCCAGAAATCTCTGCAATGGGAGCTATGGAAAGATTAGATGTAATGCTTAATGATGCATTATATGGAATATTATTTAGAGATATAAATATGCAAAGAACTATTATTGACCAATATTTTTCAAGAGTTATAAATGGATTTTCTGGGATTATTATTAATACTGGGGAAGATAATTATTTAACTACAGCTGATGCATATGAAGAAGCACATACTGTTCTTACATCAGATTTAATTAATGAACAATTAGCTTTAATGGCAGGTATCCCAGAAGAACAAATGGGTTTAGGACATGCATTTGAAATGAATCCTGATCTAACAAATGGATTTTTATATGAATTAGCTCAGGCACAAATGATTAGAGAAATATTTCCTAAAGCACCATTAAAATATATGCCACCTACAAAATATATGACAGGAAATATTTTTAAAGGTCATGTGCAAGATGCATTATTTAATGTTGTATCTATATGGACAAAACAAGGAATTCAATTATTAGGTATGCTTACAGAAGCTATTCATACACCTTTTATGTCAGATAGATACTTGTCAATTGAAAATGCTAGATATATTTTCAATAATATGAAAAATATAGGAGATGAAATAGAATTTAAAAAAGATGGAATAATACAAAAAAGAGCTCAACAAGTATTAGATGAATCTGTTCAATTGTTGGAAAAAATGGTTCATGATGGATTATTTGTTTCATTGTCAAAAGGAACTTTTGCTAATATCAAAAGACCTATTGATGGTGGAAAAGGTTTAGATGGTGTATTTGAAAAAGGAGATAATTATTTTAATCCATTTATTAATAAAATGTTGGAGGCTGAAAGACCATGAGCGGAGGATTGTATTCAACAGAAAAAAAGGATTTTGATAAAACATTAAATTTAAAAGCAATAAAACCATATGGAGATACAATGAATGACGGTAAAACTCAATTGAGTTTTACATTACCTGTACCTGATGGAGATGAAGCTGTAGAAGCTGCAAAACAGCTTATGAAAAAAATGGGATTTGATGATCCTATGGTTGTATATCACAAGGAATTAACTAAAGGTTTTACATTTATAATTGCATATGGTAGTTGTACTCATACAGTTGATTATACAGCTATTCATGTACCAAAAGTAGAATCAACAACATGGAGTATGGAAGAAACAGATGAATTTATTAAGAAAAATATAGGTAGAAAAATTAGAGTTATAGGTGCAAGTACTGGTACAGATGCTCATACAGTTGGAATTGATGCAATAATGAATATGAAGGGATATGCTGGACATTATGGTCTTGAAAGATATGAAATGTTTGAAACATTGAATATGGGAAGTCAAGTTCCAAATGAAGAATTTGTAGCTAAAGCAATAGAATTCAATGCAGATGCATTACTTGTCTCTCAAACAGTTACTCAAAAGGATATACATATAAAAAATCTTACAGAATTAGTTGAAATATTGGAAGCAGAAGGTATTAGAGATAAGGTTATACTTATAGCAGGAGGTCCAAGAATAACACATGAATTAGTAAAAGAATTAGGTTATGATGCAGGGTTTGGTGCAAACACATATGCAGATGACGTTGCATCGTATATTGCTCAAGAAATGTATAAAAGAATGCAAGAAAAAAGATAGGAGGTAAGGAAATGAGATTAGAAGGAAAAGTATGTATAGTAACAGGAGGAGCAAGAGGGTTAGGAAGAGCGATGGTAGAAAGATTTGCAGAAGAAGGAGCAAAAGTAGTATATGCATGCGACTTAAATGAAGAAGCATTAAAAGAATTAGAAGAAAAATATAGTAATGTAAAAGGATATAAGATAAGTGTAACAGATAGGGAAGCGATAAAAGAATTTAAAGAAAAAGTAATAGCAGAAGAAGGAAAAATAGATGTATTAGTAAATAATGCGGGGATAACAAGAGATGCATTAATACAAAAAATGACAGAAGAAGATTGGGATTTAGTAATAGATGTAAATTTAAAAGGAGTATTTAACATGACACAACAATTTGGACCAGAAATGATGAAAGCAGGAAAAGGATCAATAATAAACATATCATCGGTAGTAGGGATATATGGAAACATAGGACAAACAAATTATGCAGCAACAAAAGGTGGAGTAATAGCAATGACAAAGACATGGGCAAAAGAGTTTGCAAGAAAAGGAGCACAAGTAAGAGTAAATGCAATAGCACCAGGGTTTATAAAAACACCGATGACAAAAGATTTACCAGAAAAAGTAATAGAATTAGTAAAAAGCAAAACAGTATTACAAAGAATGGGAGAACCAGAAGAAATAGCAAACACGGCATTATTCTTAGCAAGTGATGAAAGCAGTTTCATAACAGGACAAGTAATAAGTGTAGATGGTGGATTAGTATTATAGATTTACAAAAAAATTAAGTAAAAAAGATTAATAAAAAAGTTTATAAAAAAATTTAATAAAAAAGTATTACATTAAAGTAGATTAAAAAGGAGTGGGATGGAAATGGAAAAAGTATATATAGTAGGAGCAAAAAGGACGGCAATAGGAAGTTTTTTAGGGACATTAAAAGACAAAAAAGCAGCTGAATTAGGAGCAGAAGCGATAAAAGGAGCAATAGAACAAGCTGGGATAACGCCAGAACAAATAGATCAAACAATAGTAGGAAACGTATTAATGGCAGGACAAGGAATGGGACCAGCAAGACAAGCAGCGATATATGCAGGAATACCAGTAGAAAAACCAGCATACACAGTACATATGGTATGTGGAAGTGGAATGAAAGCAATAATGTTAGGAGCAAATGAAATAAAATTAGGGAACTCAGAAATAGTAGCAGTAGCAGGAATGGAAAGCATGTCAAACGCACCGATGATATTACCAGCAAAAGCAAGAGCTGGAATAAAATTTGGGAATATAGAAATGATAGATCATATGGTATATGATGGACTAACAGATGTATTCAATCAATACCATATGGGAATAACAGCAGAAAACTTAGTAGAAAAATATGGATTAACAAGAGAAGAACAAGATGAATTTGCATTGATTAGCCAACAAAGAGCAGAAAAAGCAATAAAAGAAGGGAAATTCAAAGAA
>NZ_LNGH01000028.1 GCF_011057715.1 Marinitoga sp. 38H-ov | reverse complement strand
AGTTCGACCTCGCTCTTCTTTACTTCCGCTGGGTGTCTCTGTTCACTTGTCAAGGAGCTTTTCCTTCCACTGGCTTTCGCCCGCGTCCGAGTATATATATTACCACCTTTTCTCCACTTTGTCAACTTACATCTTCGTTAATTTTGTTAATTAATAGTGAATTGATTTAACGGCGGTTTCAGTAACTATTTATACTATATTTCTCTAATGCTAGCCATTTTATTATATTTACCATTAGCTTTCTATTATCTCCATAACTATATCCATCGTATAATTTATCTCCATAAGTTCCTGTTCCATCATCAATTGGAGAAGAATCTCCAATTGCTACAAATTTACCTTTGCCATATTCACCAGCAATTACATATGCTCCCCATGATTCTCTATTATAATTTATTATACTTATGATTTTATCTGCATTTATTATGTATTCCGAAGTTCCTGCCCAAGCTCCTGTTTCTTTGACTCCTTCTGTTATTAGATGTTTTTCTACTTTAGTTATAGGATTTTCAGAATATGATTTTTCTTTAAATCTAAAACCCAATCTGCCAACAAAGTCATCATCATAACTATTATTGCTTTCTATTTGGTGGGTCCCTTTTAAAAATCCATTAAATATTTCTACTGCATCCCATCCATCATTATTTCTATCCGCATCTATATGATCTGCTATGAAAAATACACTACCTCCATCTGATATATATTTTATTATAGCATTTTGTTCTTCTTTTGTAAAAATTTTATTTGGTTCAGGAATTATATATACATCATATTTTTTTAAAACATCATAAGTTATAGGCTCATCATCATCTCTTTGATTACTACCGCTTTCATCATTTCCCCATTCATATACTTTTGCTCCAGTGTTTTTTATATCTGTAGCAAAGTCAGAAAATCCTCCTCGGATTGTCCAGTCAGCATTACCTGCAGTTTGAGAATGTGCATTGTCAAATAAAACTTTTTTGTTTGATAATTCATTCATGATATTTTCATTTATAATATTTTCATTTTGTCTAATACAACCTGATAATATAAAAAATACAATTAAAATTAACATAATAATTTTATATTTCATTTTTTACCTCCGTTTATAATTTCAAAAAAGAAAGCCCAAAAGGGCTTTCAATATTATTTTTCCGTTACAAAAGTTTCATCACCAACAAAAATCTTAAAACCGTAATTATACCCAACTACTCCCTTTATTTCATAAGAATTCCCCTCTGTAATTGTAGGCATCGAAGAATACTTTACAACATATACGTCAGCAGTATTATCATTATTTAAGTCAAAAGTATAGTGACCATAATTATCTTTACCTAAATATTTTCCTTCAAACATCACTAAGTTTCCTAAATTATTCATTCCAGGAAGATTATTAATGGTAATTTGATCAGCTTTATTCCAAGGAATACTTGAATTGTTTGATATTACTGTAGCATATTCAGAATAATCAACTCTAGATGCATTAAATCTATATTCAAAAATTCCATTTTCTGAATCTCTTTCTGTATAATAAGGTCTTCCCATTGCATTTATAGTATCAAAAAGTTCAATATTTTCGTTAGAATCAACCTTGACATATATACCTGTTCCTTGATCACTAATTGCATAAACATAACCGTAATCAGAACTATCAAAAACTACAATAGCATTTTCTATATTTCTCAAAGGTACTTTTGTTGTATCACCAGAATCCCATCCGTCTGTTTTAAGATCATAATTTTCTTTTATTTCATTTTTTATATCTGCTATTGTAGATGCTTCCATTGTTGGTTCTTGCGTTTGCTCTTCAGATGTAGCCACTACTGTAACCCAAGAATCTTCAGAAACAAATACTCTATAACCATAACTTTGTCCAACTATACCTTTTATTGTATATGTAGAATTAGGAGTTAATAACGGTAAATCAGAATGAGAATCAATAATAACATTAAAATCATCTACATTAAATGTTTTATTATTATATTCATCGCTACCTGTATATTTTCCAGTAAATTTGATTAAATTCGCAAAATCATTTCCAGATAATTCTGAGGTAACTTCTTTTGCTTTATCCATAGGTATTCCATAATTTTCTTCTATAACTTCAATCGATCCTAAATTATCAATATCCATTCTTAATTCATAAACATTTGGATCTCCCCAAGATTTATAATACGGAACTCCTCTAACTTTTAGTTTATCGCCAATATTATATTTTCCATCATGATTTTCTTTTTTTAAATAAGTTAATTTCAATCCGATACCATTTTCATCTATTATATAAATATAATTTTTTGTTGGATCATCATTTGATGTATATTGATAAGAAACTATCCCTTCTATTTCATAAACTGCTTCATGAGAATCATAATTATTCCATATTTCTTTATTTTCTAATATTTTATTTCTTAACTCAGACAAAGAAAGAACATTATTACCTAATTCATCCCCTTTATTTTCTTTAGGTAAACATCCACTTAATAATAATAATGCCATCAAAGTTACCAAAATATAGATAATACTTTTTTTCACCAAAAACACCCCCTAATTAAAATAATATATTGTTTAATGGTCTTTCAGTAAAAACAAAATCTGTCCATGTTGTAAAACCTATAACAAATTTTTGCTTCCCATCTGCCCTACCATTAATATCTTCCATTGCAAAGATTAAATCAAAATCTTCACCTATTAGTTTAATTCCATAATTTGTAACATAATCTGTTAAAATTCCTTCATCTAAAGAATTTCCTTGGAAAAATAGCTCCAATGTCCATGGTTTTGGTAAATAATAACCAACTCTGGCTTCATATAACCATTTTTTGTTAGTTGGATTATTAGTAGCTGCATCAACATCTAAATAATATAAATTTTTATTATTTTCATCCATATTGTAATAAATTATTCCTTTTAAATAAACTGGATAATAATTTATTTTTCCTCCAATATTTATTTTTGGAACAGGTAATATTTCAATTAAATCAGATAGATTATTTGAAATTTCAGAAATTGTTTCTACTGAAGAAGATACTGAATAACCCACTCCATAATATAATTGAGTTATAAGTTTTCTATTAAACTTAATTGAATTATATCCAGCAAAAGAAGCTGATAACTTGTTATGTTCATTATCTTGAGATAAATAAAACATATATTTTGTATATCTATCATCTAAACCTGCATATGCATAAATTGACTTATTTTCTAAATCAAAAGCTCCACCAAACTTAAATTCTCCAAAAGGTTTTATATAACCACCAATAGCCATATTCATAGGATTTAATGTATAATTACTATCTCCTAAATCATCTCTAAATCCACCAATTCTAAATGAAAAATCTGATCTTATATCATATGGATAATCTCTAAATTTGAATTTTCCAAACATTAATAAAAGATCATACCCCATTTTATATTGCAAATAATAATATCTAGGAAGTTTAAATTTATACGTCTCATTATTAAAATCATAAGATAAAACAGAAGAATCAAGTGAAATATAATCATTAAATCTCAACATGACATTTTCTGTCAAACCTATATCAAAATATGTAATAGGAAAAACATCCACATAATTATCTGGATCATCAAAGTTTATAGTATAAATACCTAAAACAGAAAACTTTGTCCCTGAAAATGCAGCAAATGACATAATAATAACTAATAAAAACAAAGTAAAGAAAATCTTCTTTTTCATAGTTAAACCTCCCAAAAATAATTTAATTTATGGTATAATATAATGCTTATGACTTTAACATAACATTATAACACAAAAAAACTGGAGGTGTATTGTAACAATGTATAAAAAAATTATATTATTCACATTTATTTTATCCTTATTATTAATAATCACTTCTTGTAGCAAACAAATACCTAATGGTAATAATTTTAATTTTGACAAATTATATTATGTTAGTAGTGTTATTGATGGTGACACTATAAAAATAGAAGATAATGGAGAACAATTATCTGTAAGATTTATTGGAATCGATACGCCTGAAACGCATAGCGGTGATAAACCTTTAGGAGAACTCGGAAAAGATGCTTACTGGTTTACGAGAAATAGTATATACACAAAAAATTTTAAAAAAGGGTATGTATATTTAGATTTTGATGATAATAAATATGGAAATTATAATAGATTACTAGCTTATGTATATTATAGAGATAAGGATGGAAAATTACATTTTCTTAATAAAGAAATATTAGAAAATGGTTTTGCTAGACCTCTTTTTTATTCAGATACTTCAAAACATAAAAGTGATTTTATTGAAGCATATAAAAAAGCATTTGAAGAAAGAAAAGGGATTTTCAAGTACTATGATGACCCAAATAGAGTTATAGAAGATATAAATTTAACTGACAAAGATATAGGAAAAATAAGAAATGTGAAATTTAAAGTTTCTAAGGTTATAAGTTCAGGATCCTTTTATAAAATTTATTCAGAAAGTAATAAATTTTATATAAGTATTAGAAGAGATGAATATAATTCATTTTTTAATAAATTAAACTTATATGATTTAAAAGAAAAATATATAATGATTTATGGTGAAATTTGGAAAGAAAATGGGGTTTATGAAATACTTGCAAGAGCAGAATTTGAAATCAAAATATTGGAATAAAGCGATGCTTTATTCCAATATTTATTATAACATTGTAGTTGGCGGATTAACATAAACATACATCTTCTTATTATATTTTGAAATTATATTATAAAGTTTTTCTTTATCAACATTCCCTTTAACTATAACTTGATATCTATATTCTCCTCTTAATTTAGGAATTAAAGGTTCTGTAGGCTCTAAAATTTCAGAATTTGAATTTTCCTTTATTAACAAATTATAAAAATTCGTAGCTTCTTTTAAAGCACTATCATCTCTAGCATTAGAAAACAAAAAAATTATTAAATCTGAATATGGCGGGTAATTATATTTCCTTCTATTATTTAATTCGATATCAATTATTTTATCAAAATCATGTTCTTTTATATGTTTGAAAAATTCAAATTCAGATTTAAAAGTTTGAATAATAACTTTTCCTTTTTCTTTCCTTCCTGATCTTCCTGCTACTTGAATTAATAATGATGCTGTATTTTCATGCGAAGAATATTCTGGAAAATTCAAATATCTATCGCTATCTAAAATAATAACTAATTTTATATCTTGAACATCTAATCCTTTTGTTATCATTTTCGTACCTACAATTATTGCCGGACCTTCTTTTTTTATTTCTTCCATTGATTTGTTCAAATCTTTATAAGATTTTATTATTTCCCTATCCATTCTTATTATCTTTCTATTTGGAAAAAATTTTAATAATTCATTTACTACTCTTTCTGTCCCATAACCCCTTAATTGAAGTTCTGGATTTCCACAAACCGGACAAGAATTTGGTACCTTTTTCTCATCACCACAATAATGACATTTTAATTTATTTTCATACTTATGATATTTATATGATACATCACAATTTTCACATTTTAAAACATTCCCACAATTTGTACATATTAAATAATTTGCATATCCTTTGGTAGGCGAAAAAATTAAAGCTTTTTCGTTGCTTTTTAAAACATTATTTATTTCCTCTAATGTTCTTTTAGTGAAAATCCAACTTAATTTTTCCTCTTCTTTCATATCAAGGACTTCAATTTCCGGCATTTCTGTAAAAACTCTTTCTTTTAATTCTAAAAAATTTATTTCTGCATCATGTGCTCTTTTTATTTCCCTTAAGGTAGGAGTTGCAGAAGATAGAATTAATTTTATATTTTCTATCTCAGATCTTAAATAGCCTACTTCTACAGCATCATAAGATATTTGATCAAATTGATATAACGAATGGTCATGTTCTTCATCAATAATTATTAACCCTAAATTTTTCATTGGAATCCATATTGAACTTCTTGTTCCTATTAATATATCTATTTCCCCATTAATAGCTTTATACCAGGTTTCTGTCCTTTCAACATTGCTGATATGAGAATGATATACTCCAATGTTTTTATTTGGGAAACGTTTTTTTACCCGAAATACAAATTGTGGAGTTAAAGAAATCTCAGGAACAATAATCATAACCTTTTTATTATCTAAATATTCGTCAATAACATCAAAAAAAATTTCTGTTTTCCCACTTCCTGTAACTCCATATAATAGATCTATATTATTCTTATTATTTAATATTTCATCTTTTAACTCTTTTTGTTTATCTGTTAATTCAATTGGAAATCCTTCTATCTCATCATTTTCATTTACAATTTCAATTATTCCTTTTTTTAACAGCGTATTTAAAACTGTAGAAGAGCGTGTGAGTATTTTTCTTTCATATAATTCTTCTTCTCTTATTTTATTATTATTTCCCAATATAAAATTAATTACTCTCATAGCAGAAGAAGAAAGTTTTTCATTCATTATTTCAGAAATATCTTTTTTTAATAAAATAATATTATCTTTCTTTTCTATAGCTTTCTTAAAATGAACTTTTAATGAAACAATTTCATTTTTTATCAACTCTTTTAATTTTTTATTAGCTTCTCTCTTATTTTTAAAGCTTCTATAATACTCATCTAAAAATATTTCTTTTTCAAAAATTGGAGATTTTGGTATTATTTTTATCCTTATTCTATCCGAAGAATTTGGTGGAAATATTAATTTAGCTATTTCACTAATTGGAGAAAGAAATTTTTTTGACGCTTTTTCTACAAGATCTATATGATGCTTATTAATCAATGGTTCATTATCAATTACTAATTCAATATCTTTTACTTCATATTCTTTTTTTGAAGTTTCAGAAATAATAACACCTAATTTTTGTTGATTCCTAAAATCAACTAATACCCTCTTCCCTATATCCAATTTTTCACTATATGAATAAGTAAAAGTTGTATATGTGTATGTTCCAAAAACTGCTATTTCATAATAATACATATAATCACTGCCTTATCAATATTTTTATGCTTAATCCTTGAATTTTTTCTATGTTATTTATTATATCACCAGTAAAATAATCTATATAATTTCCATTTAATTTCATATCCAGTTTTACTGGAATTTTTCTTGAATTAGTAATAACTATTACTTCATTTTCTTCTGTATATCTTTTATATACTAATGCCCCCAATTTTGCTTTTATTACTTCGAATTCTCCATATCTTAATGATTTATTTTCTTTTCTTAATTTTATCAAAGATTTATAATATTCATATATTTCCATATTCCAAAATTCTTCATCCCAAGGAAATGGTTTTCTACACCAAGGATCTTTTTCTCCATCTAACCCTATTTCATCACCATAATATATTACCGGAGCTCCTACAAATGTCATTTGAATTCCTACAGCTATCTTTAACTTATTAATATCTCCATTTAATTCCGTTAAGGTTCTAGCGGTATCGTGGCTATCTAACATATTCCATAACGAATGAACTATTTGTGGTGGATATTTATTTAAATAAGAAATATTTTTAATAAAATTAGATGAACTTCCACCTTTCGCGTAACCTAAAGTAGCATCTCTAAATAAATAATTCATTACTACATCAAATGCAGGATAATTAAAATAATGTGTAGAATCTCTCCAATATTCACCACTAATTATTGTATTTGAGTTAATTCCTTTTACAACAGGATAGAAAAACTCTTCCCAAAACGAATCTTTTACTTGATCTACAGCATCTAATCTCCAACCATCTATTCCATAATTCATCCATTTTCCTAAAACTTGTGTTATATAAGATCTTACATTATAGTCGTCTAAATTTAATTTAGGTAAATCAGCATATCCCCACCAAGATTCATAACTATCAGATGATTTTATTACTGGAAATTTCTTTATATAATACCAATCAAGATATTTTGAATTTTTTTGATTTCTGAAAATATCTTGCATAGCAAAAAACTCATCACCAGAATGATTAAACACACCATCTAAAATAATTTTAATATTTTTACTTTTTAACTCATTTATCATATTTTCGAATATTTTTTCATCTCCAAAATGAGAATCTATCTTCATATAGTCTTTTGTATCATATTTATGACTTGATACAGATTCAAATATAGGATTAAAATATATTGCCTCAATACCTAAATCACTTAAATAATCTATTGATTGAATTACACCTTCTAAATCTCCACCAAAGAAGCCATTTGATCCTAGAGAAGCGCTATCATATGGTCCATACCAATTATTTACATATTTTGGATCATTTTTCTTATTTCCATTTCTAAATCTTTCTGGGAAAATTTGATAATATATAATTCCTTTTGACCATTCTGGAACATTTAAATAATTTATTATTGGATTCTCAAAATCAAATTCGAAATAATAATTCTCAGGATATTCAATATTATTACCATCTTTAATAACAAATTTATATTTTAGTATATTTGCTGGGGTAATAATATGGAATCTATATAATAATGTACTTTCAAATTCAATTATATCTTTTTTTATAATCTTCCCATTACCAACAAAAAAAACATCTTCAACATCATTTTTATTTAATTCAATAGATAAATATATTTCTCCATATTTTACTGGATTAATATATTTTCTACTTGTTTCAAATATTACATTAACCTTACCATCACCTTTTTCGGGTATAATTATTTCATCTTTTACAATTAATAATGAATAATTTTTTCCATTATAATTTATAGTATTTAAATTTTTATAATCAATCTCTTCATTATTATCTACTAAAAATAAGTATTTATACTCTCCTTCTTCTAGATCTAAAGTTTTCTTCCATATACCAGAATTAGATTTGCTCATTTCATACACACCAAAATCACCAACTAAAGAAACACTTTTTGCTTCATTTGTATAATAAAAAGTAATTTTTCTAGAAAAAATATTTATAGAAATAATTAAAATAAATAATATTAAAATGTTTTTCATTATAATTCTTTTCACGTTTACACCTCGCTATTATATATAATAGTTTTTAACTTTTTATCTAGTTCATATTTAGCAAAATCTTTATTTTTATAATATAAAGAATATACATTTGTTGCTTTAAAATCATATTCTATACTTTTGAAATACAACTCCTTATTAACTTTCCAATTCCTTCTTTTATTTTTAATATCTTTTTCAATATTTTTTATTGTAGAAATATAATTTGAAGGAGTAGTTATTATAGGATAATCTACATTCTTTTTCATAATAGATAACAACTCTTGTCCCTTTTTATTAAAACCTAAAACCCTTAAATATTGAGGTCCGAATTTATTCATTTTATTAATTAAATCACTTTCTATTTTAAAATATATATTTAATAATGTTCTTTTTATTCTAGTATATGTAAACCTTTTAGCTTTAACAAATCGATAAAAATCATTTATAGATGTTGTTTTTTTTGCACCTTCTACTATTCTTTGTTCTAAGCCTTCATTAATCCCAAAAATTTTTTTCATATCATCTCTGTCTAATGTTCTTAAATATGACAATAGAGAAATTTCAAAATCTTCTAAAAATATAGGTGCTTTACCTAATTTTTCTTCTCTTGTTATTATTTCATATGTTTCATTAGGAACAGATTCTTTCATTAAATCATATTTTTTTTCTTTCCATAATTTTCTTATAGCTGTAGCACTAGAAAAACTACCTTTAAAATTCTCATCATTATAATCAGATCCTTGACGCTTTATTGTATGAGGTACAATGTTAGAATTGTAATATTTCAAAGCTTTTAGATATTCTAATCCTAATATATCATTTGATTTTTCTATTATTAATATTTTTTTCTTATCTATCTTATCTTTAAAATATTCAAGAAGGGCATACTTCCTAGAATTTGGAAAAGAATGCCCTTCTTTTAGATATTTTTTTAGCAAAAATTTATATTCATCCGGTTGATTATAAATCACATCAGATATCAATTCTAAAGTTTCTATATCAGATGATTCACTTCCAAAAACAATATCAGTAACTATATTGGTTCTATCAAGTACTCCAACTGAACCTAATGCAAAACCATTTGCATCTTGAATTGAATATAAGAATGGAAGTTCAAAAACTATATCTATACCTTTTTTTAAAGCTATTTCAGCTCTAGAAAATTTATCTAGTATTGCAGGTTCTCCTCTTTGAACAAAATTACCACTCATTACCGCTATAATATAATCAGGTTTAACCAATTCCTTTGCTTTTTGCAAATGGTAATAATGCCCATTATGAAAAGGATTATATTCAACTATTATCCCTAAAACTTTCAATATTAACACTCCGTTCTAGGTTCTTCATGATTTTTTACTAATTTTGGATTATTTTCATCATCAACTACTACAATTTTTGGATTGCTTTTTTCTTCTTTTGAATATAAACCATATGCCATTATAATTACTTTATCCCCTAATTCAACCATTCTGGCTGCAGCTCCATTTAAACCTATTATTCTCGAACCTCTAGGACCTTTAATTACATATGTTTCAAATCTAGCTCCATTGTTTATATCTACTATTTGAACCAATTCATTTTCTTCAATATCTGCTAATTCCATTAATTCTTCATCGATAGTTATACTACCCTCATAATTAATATTTTTTTCTGTTACAGATGCACGATGTATTTTACCTTTTAATAATATTTTAAACATTTTAATTACCTCCTAATATTATTATTTATTATATATTTTACCACTTAAATTTATACTTTTGAATTAAAATAATGTAATTTTTATTATAGAGGTATTATAAAATCATTTCTTCATTTTGTGGTATAATTATTTTGAAAATACAATATAAAGGGGGAGTTTTTTATGTCTAGGACTGTTTTAATAAATGGTAATGTATCTTATTTATCAAATGCACAAATAATACATAGTAATACATTAAAAAATTTGATTATAGAATATTTAACCGACTTAGAAGAAAGAAAAGAAAGTTTAATTACATTCTTTTCTAATTTTTTGAAAAATGAAGATGCTGTAGAAGTTGAAAATCGATATGATATAGATCAAATTATCAAAATGCTTTTTGCTTTGTCAGCTGAAAAAATTGATGAAATTGATTCATCATCTTTTTATAGCTTTCCAAAATTAAGTGATAAAAAAGAACAACTTACTAAATTCGTTGAAAGTATATATAATTTATGGAGAAATAAACATAGGTTTATGATTCAGCGTAGCAAATTTGTCTCTAGCGGTATTAATAAGATTTATAAAGAAATGATATTAATAAAAAATAATACTGATTTAAAAAGTTTAATAACTAATTTTTATAGACAAATATTAATTAACATATCTGATGATAGATTAAAAGTTTTAAGACAATTACCTAGTGGAGCTCAAGTAGGATTTTCTATTGATTATCCTATATTTGAAGAAAAAGTTTTAAATGGAAATGAAAGTTTATATAAAACCCCTTTTGTATGGGGAGTAGTTTTTGAACCACCAGTAATTTTTTACACAAAATCTAACAAGAGAAAAGGAATATTCAAAGTAATTGATTCTCCTATACTAGATAAAATAGAATTAGAAAATCCCGAGGATTGGTTTGCTTTTCCTATTCACGTTGGTAAAAATTACCTATTAGTATATGTATATAAGGAATATTTAGCAATGGCTGCAGGACTAACTAATTTGTTTGAATTAACAGGATTTGGTGTTGTACAAAAAAAGAAACCTGATGGAATATACTTTTTTGGACTTGAAGATAAATTTTTTGAAAAACCAGAATACAAAAATGGTGTTATATATAAGGAAAATGACGGAACGTATGTAAGTCTTTTAGGAAGAGCTGATGAATTAGATTATTTTGGTTATATGAAAAAGATGATATTAACTAATCATAATCTAAAGGTAATAGATGAAGGAAATCTTCCAATTCATGGGGCATTAGCAGAAATTGTTTTAAGAAATGGAAAAAGAGCTAATGTTATGTTGATGGGCGATAGTGGAGCTGGAAAATCTGAAACCCTTGATGCTCTTAATAGACTTTCAAAAGAAGTTTCTGAAGTTAATATTTTAATTGATGATATGGGTTCATTAGAAATTGATGCAAATGGAAATGTAGTTGCTTTTGGAACTGAAACAGGAGCTTTCGTAAGACTTGATGATTTACAACCCGGTTATGCTTATTCTGCAATAGATAGAAGTATATTTATGAACCCAAATGAAACAAATGCTAGAGTTATTGTTCCGTATTCTAATTACAGAGAAATAATCAGACCAACAAAAATAGATTATTTCTTATATGCAAATAACTACACTAAAGCTGAAAATAATGATTATTTAGTATTTTATGATAATTGTAAAATTGCATATGAAGTATTTTCCAAAGGAGCTAGAATGGCAAAAGGTACTACTTCAGAGGTTGGACTAACTTATAGTTATTTCGCAAATCCTTTTGGAGCTATTCAGAGAAAAGAGAAACATGAAATTATTGCTAATAAATTTTTAGAACAAATGATAAAAACAAATGTTAAAGTAGGCGAAATTAAGACACAATTGGGAATTGCAGGTTTTGAAGAAGAAGGTCCAATGCTAGCTGCTAAAGCTTTATTAAAATTAATAAATGAACAATAAAAGAGGAGTCAAATGACTCCTCTTTTTATCACGGAGATTGCAAAATATTTAGCACAGATGTTGCATTTAATTGACCAGTCTGACCTAAAAGCATAGAGGTTGTTTGCATGAGATTTTGATTCTTAAAATATTCAGCCATTGTTTTTGCTATATCTGCACCTGAAATTCTATTTTCACTTGCAGCTGCATTTTCTGTTTGATTCAATAAATTATCAGCAGCTACTCCTAATCTATTTATATACGAACCTAGTTGTGTTCTCGTACCATTAACTTCTTCTAATGCATTATCCAAAATTTCTAACGCGTTTTCTGCACTTTCTTGTGTTGTTAAATCAATATTTTCTAAATTCAACGCATCTGATCTAAAATCATTAATCTCAACTTTCAATTTATTTCCTTCAATGTCTAAAGGTAATTGTGCACTAAATTCACCGTTTAAAAGCTGTTGATTATTATATTGTGTATCTCTTACAACATCATTAATCCCTTGCTTTAATTGATTAAATTCTTCTTGAATAGCATTCTTTGCTTCATCGGGCAATAGATCATTCGAAGCTCTAACAGCTAATTCTCTCATTCTACTTAATGTATCTTGAATTGAAGCAACGCCTTGATCAGCTACATTTAAAGCTCCTATTCCATCATATATATTTCTCACTGCTTGATACGATGTTCTAAATTCAGTATTCAATCTTTGAGCAATAGTAAAACCAGCTGGATCAATAGATGAATTTATTAATCTATTACCACTAGCAAGTTGTTGAGACCTTTGTAATAATAAATTCGAAAGATTATATAATCTATTAGTTTGATTTAAATAATTAAATCCAATTCTCATCGGGTTCCCTCCCTTTTATAATATCCTATTATTTTAGACTAAATTTAATAAATAAAGTTCAATTTTTATATAATATTAATGAACTTTATATAAAATCTATTGTCTAAACAAAAGGGGTGTAAAAATGAGAAAATTATTTCTTTTCATTTTTATAATATTATTATTCTTTTCTTGTAGTAGATTTAATAAAGAATATTATAATTTTAATGTGGAAGGAATTACAAGAATACCTAACCCTGATGAAAAAGGGGATGTATTCCCACATATAGCTCTTATGTTTGATGTCTATACAAATAATTTCAATTCTAAATATATAAAAATTAAAATAGAAAGTACTCCATTTTCTTCAATAACAGAAAATTCTACTGTTATTGATTATATAAATAAAACAATAATATCAGAATTTTCAATTCAAAACAATTCTGATAAACAATATCATCAAGAATTAAGATATTTTATATATAATATAAATGATTTTCAAAATAAAAAATATTTATTAGAAATTTATGATAAAAATGATAATTTATTAAACTATGAAATTTTTTATTTGGGGGAATTTTATCCAAAAGATACCTTCTCAATAACATATCCTAAAAATAACTATACTTTCTCAAAAGGAGAAAATATAAAACTTAAATGGTCTCTTAGTAATTTTTTTGAATTTTTAAATTATGATAGAGCAGAAATAAATTTATTTAGATATAACGAAGAATATAAAGATTTTGATTGGGAGAATAGAATTAGAATTGCAGATAATTATGACTCATTTACTTCTAATTTTAATATCTATGATGAACAATATGATATCCCTTATCGTTTTTTTAATTTAACTGGCAAATATTTGATAGAATTAACAATATATAATTCTAAAGAAAATACATCTTTTGAATATCATGTCGTTATTAATATAATATAATAGCCCCGGAAAGGGGCTATTATACTTTTCTTTTATATATAATAATTTGTATTCTATCAGAGACATCTTCAGAAGTATCTGAAATATCAGCTATTCTATGAACTAATTTTTTCAGTTGCATTTTTTCAGGAAGCGAAATATCTAAAGAATAAATTTTCCTTATAGTACTTCTTTCTATTATATCAGTCTCATGTTCATAATTTTCTGTTTTTAATATCATTTCATTTGTTTTCTCAAAATCTTCAAACATCTCTTTTGCTGCTTCCTTAACCGCTCTATAAGTAACTTGCGATTTTAATATTAATTCATTTAAATCTTCTAATATCTCCTTTGGTACTCTTAATGATTGTAATTCAATTTCATCCGCAACAGTTTCGGCTTTATTCGCTATTCTATCCATTGCCTCTATTGTACCCAATAAATCTCCTCTGAAATTAGGCAAAAATGCTCCAGAATACATTTCAGATTCAGCTTGTCTTCTTATATGGTCAGCTTCTGTTTCAGCATTTCTAACTTGTTCTGATAACTCTTTGATTTTTTGCATATCTTTATCCAAATTTTTAATTAATTCAACAAGTTTTTCTATTGTATTATCAACTGCTTCAAGATGCTTATTAAATAATTCGATAATAATTTTTTCTTTCTTTCCAAAAAATAAACCCATTTCATCACCCCACAAATTCTTAAATTGTTATTTTAAAAACTATCTTTAATATGAAATATATAAATGATGTAATTAATCCAGCCGATATTGGTGTATTTATCCATGCACTTAAAATTTTCAATAATACTTTTTTATTTGTTAGTCTAGAACCTCTAGCATATCCAGCCCCTATTACCGCTCCGACTATAGCTTGTGACGTAGATACAGGAATACCAAGTAATGCGTATATCCAAACAGTAATTGATTCACCTAAAACAGCTATTGACGCAGAAAAATAATCTAATTCTATTATTTGAGATCCGACAGTCATCATAACTTTATAACTATATGTTAATACACCTATAGATATTGCCAACCCACCAATTAATGCTGCCATCTCAACACCTATAGTATTTGCAAAAACACCTGTAATGTTAGCTACATTATTAGCTCCTAAGGAATATGCTCCATATGCACCAATTATCAATGTAGCAATTTGAACTACTCTTTCCTTTACATATATTGATTTTATCATATTATATGGAATTGACAAAATTCTAAATGAAATAAACCCAAAAATCATACCACCTATAGGCGTCCCTACCCAAGCTAAAACTAATTTTAGTATAATAGACCAATTCACACCACCTTCAATTAATCCTATGGCCATAATAGAACCAACTATAGCTTGAGAAGAAGAAACAGGAACTCCGATATAAGTCATTATAGTCATAGTGATTGCTGCTGATAATACTGAAATAGAACCAGAAAGCATACTTTGTGTTGTTACATTACTAATTGTTTCTATACCTTTTGCGCCACCCAATATTGCGCCTAATAATATAAATATCGCCGAAATAATTGTAGCTGTTCTATACCTTACTATTTTATTAGAAACGGCCGTACCAAATATATTCGCAGCATCATTTGCTCCTAAAGACCATCCAAAAAACATAGCTGGAACTAAGTATATCCACATATTACCACCTCTATATTGATATTGACTCAATATTATAACATAAACATTACAATTCGTCAAATATACATCATATAGAAATAGTTATTTTATTTGTTTTAATTAAAAATAATTGATTTTTATTATATAAAATAAAAATTTTTATTTTTAAAGAAAATAAGGTAAAATATATTTAGACAAAAATCCTGGAGGTGCCATATGATACATTCATTGGCTGTAAAAAACTTTGGATTATTTAAAGATGTTAGCATAGATTTTTCTGAAGGATTAAATGTTATAACCGGCGAATCTGGCGCTGGGAAATCTATGTTAATAAAAGCTTTAATTTCTATTTTAAGCGGAAATGTTCCAAAAAATTTAAAAAATAACAATGGTTCTATTTCTGCATATATTACTATTTCCGATGATACAAAAAACGAATTAAGAGATTATCTTTTTATCGAAAACAATGATATTGTTATTAACGTAAACTTTAATGAAAAAAGATCTGTATTTAGAATTAATGGAGAAATTGTTCCAAAAAATATTTTAGAAAAAATAGGTTCGTATATAATGGAAGTACATACTCAAGATTCTCAGGTATTATTAAGAAATCCAAAGTACCATAATACTATAGCTTTCAATATATTTAAGAGAAATTTTGAAGACTTAATTATTGAATATAATAAAAAATATATTGAATATTTACAATTAAAAGAAAAATTAAACAATATTCCTTCTGATTCATCTGAAATATATAGGAAAATTGATATTTTAAATTTTCAAATAGAAGAAATAGAGAGAATATCACCAAAAGAAAACGAAGATGAAGAATTAAAAGTCGAGTATAAAAAATTAAATCATATTGAAGAAATTAAAATTAAATTAGAAAAATCTTTAGCAATTCTAAAAGATAACGACGAAAATATTGATGTATTAATCGGCGAGATTGTTAATGATATATCCCATATTTCCGATTATGGCTTTGAAAAAGAATTAGATTTTGCTATTTCTATACAAGATATGATAAATGAATTATATGGAAACTTAGAATCAAAGTTATATGACTTAGATTTAGATCCGGAAAGACTTAACGAAGTATCAAACAGACTTAATGATATTATGAATTTAAAAAGAAAATATGGTCCTACTTTAGAAGATGTTTTTATTAATTTAGAAAAGTTTAAATCAGAATTAAATGAATTATATGATTTGGAAAAAATTATAAATGAAATAAATCCTTTGATTGAAAAAAAGAAAAAAGAATTATTTAATTTAGGAGAAAAAATAAAGAAAAAAGGTGAGTTGCTATTAAAAGATTTAGAGGTAAAAATAAAAAATGAGCTAAACTCATTAAATATGGAACATGCGGAAATTATTTTTGAATTTAGTAAATTAAATGAACCTAGTAAATATGGAACATATAATGTTAGATTATTAGCAAAAACAAATCCACAATCAGATTATTTACCTTTAGAAAAAATTGCATCTGGTGGTGAATTATCAAGAATAATATTAGCTATAGAAAAATCACTTGGAGAAGCTCATGTTGTAGAAACAATGCTATTTGATGAAATAGATTCCGGTGTTGGACAAAGATTAGCTGATATAATTGGAAAAAAACTTAGTGAATTTTCAAATTCAAAACAATTAATTGTAATTACTCATATGCCCCAAGTAGCAAATTATGCTGATAAGCATTTCAAAATTTATAAAGATGAATTGAATGATAAAATTTATTCTAGAATAAAAGAACTAAATGGCGAAGAAAAATTAAAAGAAATAAAAGAAATGTATGGTGAAATAGTATTTGGAGAGGTGGAATAATGAAAAGAGAAGATATTATTCAGAGAATAATAGAGGAAAAAGGCGTTAATGCAATTCCTGTTTTAATAAACTTAATGGAAGATAGTGACCCAGAAACTTATGAAATAATTACAGATATTATTGATATTTTAGGTTCTGATGCAAAAAAATATTTATTTAATGAATTTATAAAAAGATTCGAAAAGAATTATTTTGATGATGTTGTAATGTTGTATTTGATTGATGTACTATCAAATTTAGAATGCAAAGAAATTATCCCATATCTAGAACGTATGCTAAATATGTATTCCGATGAAAGAGCTTTTCCATTAATTATAGAAGCTCTTTTAAGGTTAACAAAAGATGAAAAATATATTGATATACTTGCCACGTTTTTAGATGATACTGGCGATTTACAAGAATTAGCAATTATGGCAATATCGGAATTACCTACAAAAAAAAGTATAAAATACCTATTGGACAAATATATATCAAATATTTCAAAATCAGAAAAAGCACTTATTTTAGACTCTATTCAAAAACTATTATTTAAAAATAGAGAACTTATGAACGAAGTAAAAAATCATCCGGCTGGAGATGAAATATCAGAAATGTTGGAGTGGATGTTAAAGTGAATTTAGATTTAAAATATTTATATTCTCTAGGCAATAACATATTAATTAATGAACCTATGAAAAAGCATACAACTTTTAAAATTGGGGGGATAGTACCATATTATATTATTCCTAAAACCAAAAATATATTCATAAATACTTTAAATTATATAATTGAAAAGAATATAAATTTTAAAATCATTGGCGGCGGCGCCAATTTATTAATTAATGATAGTACTTTAAACTTCATTGTTTTAAGTACAGAATATCTTACAGGATATTCCGTTAAAGAAAATATTTTATATAGCGAAGTTGGAATACCTATTTCAAGACTTTCATATATAGCTATGGAAAATTCATTATCGGGTTTAGAATTTGCTTCTGGAATACCGGGCACATTAGGTGGTGCTTTATTTATGAACGCAGGAGCATATGGAGGACAAATTTCTGATGTTATTTTAAATGTTGAAGTTTATGATACTAAAGAAAAAAAGACACATATTTTAGAAAAAGATTTATTAAATTTTAATTATAGGAAAAGTATTTTCCACGAAAGAAAATATATAGCTCTAAGCGCATATATAAAATTAAATAAAAAAGATAAAAAAGAAATAGAAAATAAGATGAAAGATTTGTCAATAAAAAGATGGGAAAAACAACCTTTAGAATATCCTAGCGCTGGAAGTTTTTTTAAAAGACCTAGACCAAACTTTTATGTAGGAACTACTATTGAAAAATTAGGACTTAAAGGGTATTCTATCGGTGATGCTGAAATTTCTAATAAACATGCAGGATTTATAATCAATAAAGGAAATGCAAAATTTGAAGATGTTATAAAATTATCAGAATATGTAAAAAAAATAGTAAAAGAAAGTTATGGTGAAGATTTAGAAATTGAACCAGAAATATGGTGGTGACATGAAAAAAAGATTATTTATTATATCTTTATCTATTTTTTCTTTCCTTTTTATTTTATCAATCATAAAATACGCATATAATCCAAAAGGTCAAATTTTAGACCTTCCTATTTTTTATGAAATAGTAAAATCTCCTACTGAAAAAGAATTTGAAATTATTTTTGAAAATACCATGTATAATACAATTGTTTTTCCTAGATTATCATATAATGAAATAAAAGTTTATTTAAATAATATCTTAATATATGAAAATGGATATAGGTATTCTAGTTTATGGAATAAATCTTTTTATATTACTTTTGATAAAAAATTATTGCATGATAAAAATAAATTAAATATAAAATTAAAAGGATTATATGATGTTGGAATTCATAAAAAAATTTTTTTGACTGACAAATTAACTGCAATAAAAAAGACTTTTTTATTAAATTTCATTAATGAAAATATATATTTAATATCAATAGGAGCAACAATAGTTTTAGGAGCAATCTTATTAATTATATCAGAATATAATTATATAAAATATTTTAGATACTTAGGGTTATCCTCTTTATTTGCTGGAATATATATGTTTGATATGATTAATAAAATTTATACTGGAAACTTATTTATTTCATTAATTTTTAGAAAGATATATCTAATTTCATTTTTCATAAGTAGTATATTAGTTCTTATTGGAATTGAATATTATTTCTTTAATAAAATAAAATCTAAAATTATGATTTATATTACTATATTTTCAACACTAATTTTACTATTATCCCCAAATTTTTATTATCTAAAAATATTTTCAAATTATTTAAATTTAATAGCAATGATAAATTTAATGATTGTCTCTTACTGGATATTTAAATCTAAAAATATTCATTTATTGTTCCCTGTAACTTTTTTAACAATTACTTCTATACATTCTATATTAATTTTATTATTTAAGATAAACGAACCTTTAATTTTTGGTTTTGGTGTTTTAGCAGCAAGCCTAGGATTTGGTTTCTCTCTTGTTCTAGAATATAGAAATCTTATTGAAAAAAATAAAAAACTTTTAGACAAAGCTATCCTTGATCCACTCACCGGAGCATATAATAGAAATGTTTTTGACAATAATGAATTTAGCGGATATTTTGCCATTATAGATATTAATGATTTGAAAAAAATAAATGATAAATACGGACATTCAAAGGGAGATGAAATTTTAAAAGAATTTGTTGATATTGCAAAAAATAATTTAAGAAATACTGATTATATTATAAGACTAGGTGGAGATGAATTTGCAATAATAACCGATTCAAAAAATGTTAAAAATATCATTGAAAGAATTAAAAAAATATATAATGAAAAAACTGGATTTGATTTTTCATATGGAATTTCATCCTTTAAAGAAAAAAATTATTTTGAATTAGCTGATAAATATTTATACAGAATGAAAAAAAATAAAAAATGACTAACGGAAAGCGTTAGTCATTTTAAATTATTTAATTCTATTTTTGCATTTTCTTTTGCTTCTTTCCCCTGTTCTATCCAATCAGAATGTAATGGCATTTTTATGACCTTTTCAAACATTTCTTTTGCTTTGTTATATTTTTTCCACATTTTATACAAAACCCCTAATTCATAATAGGCATTAACATATCCAGGCTCTATATCTGCTGCTTTTAACAAATATTCTTCAGACTTTTTATAATTGTTCATAGGCCAAGGAACATCTCTATATCTCATTCCAAAGGCTATATATGCAGTATATAAGTTAGGATTTAACTTTATTGCCATTTTAATATGTTCATCAAAATCTCCTAACATAAATAAACTAGAAACTATTCCTTTATACTGAGCTAATCTTCCTATAGCTGCTCCTAAAGAATAATGAGCATAACCATTATTTGAATCTAATTTTATTGCTTTTTCCCCTATCTCTACTGCTTTAGTATAAATACTTTCTTTTTCATCATTTTTAACTCCCCAATTAGCATATTCAGTTAAAGCATTACAGTATAAAGCAAGTAACGATGCATTATCAGTATATTTTTCCAGCTTATTTAATAATTTTTCCATGTCTTCAATATTATGATAACTATTTATTATTCTAAATTCATTATATAATTTTGTAAAATTTTCCGCATAAATCCAATTAGATACAAATACTAATAAAATTAATAATATTATTTTTTTCATACTATCCCCTCCGATATTTATATTTTATAAACATATATTATTATATCATAAATAATTTATTAATAAAATAAATTTGAATTTTTATATTAATTAGTATATAATAAATATATAATTAAAATGAATTTAAGTTTGAAAGGATGTGTTTATATGAATTATAAGAATCAAATAAGTAACATTAGTGAAATATTAAGAGAAAATGATATTTCTCCTTCTTTGCAAAGGATTCAAATTTATAAATATTTATTAGAAAACCATACTCATCCAAATGTTGATACAATATATAAAGCTTTAGTTGATAGTATTCCAACATTATCAAAAACTACTGTATATAATACATTAAAACTTTTTCAATCAAAAGGTTTAGTCTCTGTATTAACTATTGATGAAAATGAAGCAAGATTCGATATTAATACTCATGTTCATGGCCATTTTAAATGTATTAATTGTGGAAAAATTTTTGATTTTGAAGTTCAGGATATTATAATTAATCCTAAAATCAAACAGGAAAATAAGATTATTGATGAACAGTTATATATAAAAGGATTTTGTAAAGAATGTTTATCTGAAGAATAAAAAATTTATGTAATTTCCAAAAATGGTACAATTTTAAAAAATAATAAAGGATTTATCCAACATGCCCCAGTACTTTACTGGGGTTATATTATTAAATCCTGACTTTCAAAAAATTTATGTAATATTCTATAATATCAATATATTCATTTCTTGTTTTTTATTATATTCACATTTTAATTGTCAAAAGAATTTTCCAATTAGAGCATAATATTTTGATATACTTTATATTATTGATCAAAATTTACAACATATGACACATTAAAAAACTCTATCAATATAAAAAATAACATTTTTTTATTTGATTCTAACCATTTTTTAAATGCTTTTACAGCATCAGATCATTTATGACGTTACTATTTCATTATTATATAATCCTTGTATTACAGATAAAAATAACTTATTATTATTTGTTTTTCTTAGCTTTTTATTCTATATACTTTTTTATGATTTATTATTTTTTATGTCTTTTACTAATATATATCTTTTATATCCGCAAAAAAACACCCCTTACTTTTATTTTCTCATTTTCTGGGCTATTTTTTAATTGTTAATTTTTTTTGAACAAGTTCTATTATCTGTTACTTTTTTGTATTTTTATGGTATAATATGTAATGAAAAAAATACCTAGGGGGGTATAGGGGCCGCCGCATCGGTTACGAATGCCGTGCGGCTCTTTTTTTATTTTCTTTTTTTGTTATTTAATTTAATTTTAGCATTTGGATATTGTTTTTTCAGTTCTTTTTCGAGCTTATTATTATTTTTATCTACTATTTCAAAATCTATTTCTGCAGTTAACTTATTTGCGTTTTTAACTCTAACTTTTAATTTATCTCCAAGCCTATATATTTTCTTTGTTTTTTCACCAACTAATACATTTTGTTTTTCATTATATACATAATAATCATCCATAGTTGATACATGAATTAAACCTTGTATAAATTTATTTGGTATTTCAGCGAACATACCAAACTTTGTAATATTAGTTATAAATACCTCAAAAGTTTCATTCATATGATTCATTATATACTCTACTTTCTTCATATCAGACAAATCCCATTCAGCCTCATTTGCAACTCTTTCTCTTTTAGATGAATATGAAGCTATTTCAGGTAACAACTCTGTATATTTTTCAATTTCTTTGTTGCTTAATGTTCCTTTATTTTTTAGATATTTTTTTAATAATCTATGAACTATTAAATCGGGATATCTCCTAATTGGAGATGTAAAATGCGTATAATTTTCAGAGGCTAATCCAAAATGACCAACATTTAAATCAGAATAAACTGCCCTTTTTAAAGACCTAACAAGAAGCTTTTGAATACTTTTTTTCAACGGATGATCTTTTAAATGCTCTAACATATCTTGTAATAATTTCGGATGAATATTTTTAGGGAATCTATATTTTAATCCCATTATTTCTAGATAATTTTTTAATTGTAATAGCATGTCAGGATCTGGTTCTTCATGAATTCTATATATAAAAGGTAATCCTTGTGAATCAAAAATTGAAGCTACTGTTTCATTTGCTTTTATCATAAATTCTTCAATAATAACCTCAGAAATTCCTCTTTCAACAGGAATAATATCCTTAATATTTCCTTTTTCATCAAATATAAATTTTACTTCTCCACCTTCTATATCTAAAATTGCTCCTCTTCTTCTCCTATTTTCTCTAATTATCTCCATTAATTCCTTCATTATTTCTAAATTTGGTCTCAACCAGCCAATTTCTCTTTCTAACTCTTCATTTGCTTCATTATTTAACAACTTATTCACTTTATTATATGTCAATCTCTTTTTACTTTTAATTACGCCATTATATACATTATAATTAATAACTTCTCCCTCTTTATCTATTTCCATTATGAGTGACATTGTTAACCTATCTTCTCCTTCAACCAGAGAACATATCCAATCCGATAATTCATGAGGAAGCATTGGTATCACAGTATCAATTAAATAAACACTAGTTCCTCTTTTAAATGCTTCTTTATCTAAGTTTGAGTTTTCTTTTACATAATGCGAAACATCAGCAATATGAACACCTAATAAGTAATTTCCATTTTCTAATTTTTTTACTTGAACGGCATCATCGAAGTCTTTTGCATTATCCCCATCAATAGTAACTATTATTTCATTTCTAAAATCCTCTCTTCCTTTTAAATCTTTTTCTTGTACAGTGTTAGGAATTTTCAAAACTTCTTTCATAACATTATCTGGAAATACTCCAGGTTCAGGTAAATCATGTTTAATTATAACTATAGGTAAATCAACTTTAGGTTCATTAACGTCGCCAATAATTTTCGTTACCCTAACTTCAGGATTTTTATGTGTATATTTGATTATTTCTGCTTCCACAATTTGTCCGGGTTTAGCATTATTAAAATTCTCAGGAGATACATAAAAATCTGTGTTAATTTTTTGATCAATGGGTAATATAAAACCAAATAGTTTTTTTTGTTCAAATATACCAACAACTTTATTCATACCTCTTTTTAAAACTTTTAAAACTTTACCCTTGGGCAAATCTCGCCAATTTCCTATTATCTCAACTAAAACTAAATCTTTATGCATTGCATCCTTTATATTTTCTAAAGTTACTGCTATTTCATCACCAGTTTTTGTAGTAACAAATGCCATACTTCCTCTTCTAGTAAATTCAATAGTTCCTATTTTCATATTTTTACCTGGAATACAAAATTTATTTTTAGAATTTTTATACAATACACCTTCATCTAATAACTCAGATAAATTTTTTCTAATTTCTCTTTTTTCATCTTTAGTTTTTGCTTTTAATTTTTCATATACTTCTTTTTGTAATAATGGTTTTTCTTTAAGTATTTTCATTATTTTCTCTTTAATGTTTTTTTTCTTAAAATTTTTTTTCATTTTTTTCCTCCTAATATTTTTCATTATGAATATTATCTTTTTCAAAAAATAACGTTACTTTTGGATCAAACATCAATTTAATAGTTCCAACTGGTCCATTTCTTTGTTTTCCAATTATCAACTCAGATTCATGTGGATGATTTAATATTAAATTCTCATTATTTTTATCTTTGTTATTTTCACTTTCTTTTTTTCTTTTATAATATGCATCTCTATATAAAAACATTACCATATCAGCATCTTGTTCAATTGCACCAGATTCTCTTAAATCACTAAGTCTAGGCCTTTTATCTTCCCTTTGCTCAACAGCACGGGATAATTGAGATAACGCAACTATTACAACATTTAGTTCTCTTGCTAATAGTTTTAAAGATCTTGATATTTCTGAAATTTCCTGTTGTCTGCTTTCTGATCCTCTACTTTTAGAAGACATTAATTGCAAATAATCTATAAAAATCGCTTCTATTCCATATTCCCTCTTCATCCTTCTAGCTTTAGCCCTTAAAGTTCTAGGATCCAATCCCGGTTCATCATCAACTACAATTTTAGATTGCGATAATTTATGAGCTGCATTAACAAGTTTATTCCAATCATCATTATTTAGCATACCAGTTCTAACCTTTTGTAAATCTACTTGAGCTTCAGCACATAAAATTCTTTGAACTAATTGTTCTTTCGACATTTCAAGGTTGAACATTGCTATTGGTATTTTATATTTTATAGCCAAATTACTAGCTACATTTAAAGCAAATGCAGTTTTCCCCATAGAAGGCCTTGCTGCTATTATAATTAAATCAGATCTATGAAAGCCCGAAGTTAATCTATCTAAAGATATAAAACCAGTTGGTAGACCTGTAACAAGCGCATTTGGTTCCATTGAAGCTCTTTTTTTTAATTCGTCTAATTTTTCAAAAACATCATGAACAATATTTGGAACTGAATCATATGTTCTTGTAGCTCTTGATTCTGCTATTTCAAAAATTTTCTTCTCAGCAAAATCCAATATTTCTTCTGCTTCTCCTATAGTTCGAGTAGCTTCAACTATCTCTGTACTAGCTGTAACTAAACTTCTCAATAACGATTTATCTTTTACTATCTTTGCATAATATAATGCATTAGCAGGAGTTGGTACTACCTCAGCTAAATAAATTAATTTATCTTCGCCTCCGACTTTTTCTAATAAATTAGAATTTCTTAGATTTTCCATTACCGTTATAGCGTCAACTGGGAGTCCTCTATCAAACAAATCTTCTATTGTTCTAAATATTATTTGATGTTGTTGATTATAAAAATCATTAGATCTTACTTCTTCTAAAATATCTGGTAATATTTGTGGATCTAAAAATACACTTCCTAATAATGCTTCCTCAGCTTCTGTACTATGGGGCGGTGACATTTCTTTATTCAAAATTAATACCTCCTTTTATACCTTATGGTATAATTATAATACTTTATTGTAAAAATTCAAATGCATTGGAGGTTATTATATGCTGGCTAATATATTTTTTTTCTCAGGAGTATTTTTTATCTTAAATGGAATTTATTTATTTAATTCAACTGTTAAAGAAACAAGAAAAGGATATATGAAAGATGAAGATAAAATTAAAAAAAGCGATAAAAAAGCCATTATATATTTTATAATAGGTATAATATTATTTTTTATAACATCTTTATTTTAACAATATTTTATTTTAAAAACAATAAATATTTTATATAATTGAGTCCGGCGGTCGCAGCACCCGCCTTAACAAAACAAGGAGGTGTTTTTTTTGAAAACAAAAAACTTAGTATTGGCAGGTGTGGTTGCAGCATTATATGTTGCATTAACTGTGGTTTTAGCTCCTATTAGCTATGGACCACTACAAGTAAGAGTTTCTGAAGCATTGACAGTATTACCTTTTTTTAATCCTATTTTCATTCCAGCTTTGTATGTTGGTGCAATGCTAGCAAATATCTTTGGAGGTTTTGGAGCTATTGATATTTTTTTAGGTAGCGCTTTAACTTTATTAGCAGCATTTTTAACTTATAAAATGCCTAATAAATTTTTAGCTCCTTTGCCACCAGTAATTGTAAATGCTTTTGGCGTTTCTGCATATGTTGCACCATTAGCAAATGTTCCATATTGGCCTACTGTTTTTTGGATTGGAATAGGTGAATTAATAGCTTGTTATGTTTTAGGATTACCATTATTAATTTTCTTAGAAAAAAGAGGTATTTTTGAAAAATAAATCAACATCTCCTAAATAGGAGCTGTCAGATCATTAACAAAGTCCGCTTCTAGGTGTAAAAGAAGCGGATTTTCTTTTTTGGTGGTGGAGACATGTTTAATGCAAGAAAGGGAGATATGAGAATACAATTGATGATAACAATAAATAATATGGAAAAAGACATATTCATTAAGAAAAGAAACGATAGAAAGAGTATTTGCTAAAAAGCATTCAATGAAAACATTAAAATAAAAACATTAAGAGGTAACGAAAAAGTGACAAATGAATCGTATATGGTATATACAACCATGAATATCAAAAATGGTAATATGGCTGTGAAAGAAAATAAAAACAATTGAAAATCTTTTTTATTCAATGTTATATATTTATTAAAAAAATATATCAAAATCCTTCTTAAATTCAATAAAAATATCCCATCCAAAACTGGATGGGATTTGTCTGCAATCCGCAGCTCCTAAATAGGAGCTGATATTCATTAGAAAAAGGTTTTTGCCATTTCATATATTTTATAATCTATTTCTTTATTTTTTAATAACTCTTGAGAAAAAGGCACATCATATATTTCAAATCCTTTTAATGCTAATGCTATATTTACTTTTCCTTTTTTAATATATTCTATAGCTTTATTTGAAAACATAGTTGCTATAAGTCTATCAAATGATACAGGGGTTCCACCTCTTTGCATATAACCTAAATTAACGTTTCTACATTCTACACCTTGAATATTTTCTTTAATTATTTTAGAAACTATCTCCGAAGGTGTTCCTTCTGTTGATATATATTTCGATAAATTACATTTTTCTTGTACAACTACAATAGAAAACTTTTTACCTTCCTCATATCTTTTTTTGATATTATTAATTAAATTATCTGGATTAAATTCTATTTCAGGAATAATAATATAATCAGCTCCTCCTGTTAACCCACCTAAAGTCGCTAACCATCCTGCTTCATCTCCTCCAACTTCAACAACAATAACCCTATGTCCTGCGCTTGCTGTGGAATGTAAGGAATCTAATGTTTTTGTAACTGTTTCTAAAGCTGTAAAAAAACCTATACTAAAATCTGTCCAAGGTAAATCATTATCAATCGTTGCGGGAATTACAATTGAAGGCATTCCTTCATCAGATAACTTTAATGCTATTCCCGTACCAGTATGACCACTCATAATTACAAAAGCAGTAATTTGATATTTTTTAAAATTTTCCTTCAATTTATTCATATCTTCTATATTTTCTGTTGGATCATATTTAGATGATCCTAAAATTGTTCCACCTCTTTCTAAAATACCAGATACATGCTCTTTTGTCATTACAAAAACTCTATCTTCTAACAATCCTTTAAAACCATCATAAACACCTAAAACTTCAATATCTTCTAGCGCTGATTTTCTAACAAATGCCCTTATTGCACTATTTAATCCAGGACAATCTCCACCAACATTTAATAAAGCTATTCTTTTCATAATGTACCCCCTTGTAAAAATTAATTTTCAAATATTTTTATTAATATAGGTATTACAACAATAGAAATAATAGACATTAATTTAATCAATATATTTATTGCCGGGCCAGCGGTATCTTTAAAAGGATCACCTACTGTATCTCCTATAACCGCAGCTTTATGAGCAAACGTACCTTTACCGCCAAAATTTCCTTCTTCTATATATTTTTTCGCATTATCCCAAGCACCACCTGCATTCGCCATAAATATAGCTAACATTACACCAGAAACTGTAGTTCCAACCAGCATTCCAGCGACTGATTCTTTTCCCAATACTATATACATTATTATAGGCATAAAAACTGCTAATAACGATGGCAATACCATCTTTTTTAATGCTCCTTTTGTTGCAATAGAAACACACTTTTTATAATCAGGTTCTGCTTTCCCCTCCATTAAACCTACAATTTCTTTAAATTGTCTTCTAACCTCCTGAACCATTATTTCTGCAGCATCTCCAACAGCTTTCATTGCCATAGAAGAAAATAAAAATGGTAGCATTCCTCCAATTAAAGCTCCAATAAACACATTTGATTTAGACAAATCTATAATAGATAAATTTGTCACCTGCGTATATGATGCAAAAAGAGCCAAAGCTGTTAATGCTGCTGATCCTATTGCAAAGCCTTTTCCTATAGCTGCTGTTGTATTACCTACAGCATCTAATTGATCTGTTCTTTCTCTAACAAATGATTCTAGATCAGCCATTTGAGCTATCCCACCTGAATTATCCGCAATTGGACCGTATGCATCTATTGCTAATGTAATTCCCAATGTTGCTAACATCCCTACTCCTGCCAACGCGATTCCAAATAAACCTAAGAAATAATAAGATATAATGGTAGCAAAAGAGATCAATATAACTGGTATTGCAGTTGATTCCATACCAATTGCCATACCATTTATTAATAACGGAGCAGCTCCACTAATTGCACTATGAGCTAAATGTTTTATTGGATTTTTGGCTGTATAATATTCAGTTATATTACCTATAATCATACCAACAATCATCCCTAAAAAGATTACAATAAATGGTTTTATTGTCCTTAAAAAGAATAAGGATATCATAAGTACTCCTAATAAAGTTAAACCATTTGCTATATAAGTTCCAAAATGTAAAGCTTTAGATGGATCTACGTTATCTTTAGTTTTTAAATAATAATTAAATATAATAATACCTAACATTGCGGCTAAAATTCCAATAGAAGCAACTAGAAATGGGAAAATTGCACCTTTTTCACTATACATAATTATTCCTAACGCCGATGCAGAAAAAATAGAACCAACAAATGATTCATATAAATCAGCTCCCATACCAGCAACATCGCCAACATTATCACCAACATTATCTGCTATTACAGCTGGATTTCTTGGATCATCTTCAGGAATACCAGCTTCAGTTTTCCCAACTAAATCAGCTCCAACATCAGCTGCTTTAGTGAAAATACCTCCACCAACTCTTGCAAAAAGTGCAACTAAAGATGCTCCCATAGCATAACCACTCATTGATATAGTATCTCCATTAGTTAAATAATATACTAAACCTAGACCAAAAAGTCCCAATGATGCTACTGTCATTCCCATAACAGCACCACCATTAAAAGCTATTTTTAATCCCTTATTTAAAGATTCAATTGCTCCTTGTGCTGTTCTAGTATTTGCTTTTGTTGCAATACCCATTCCGAAAAAGCCTGATGCTACGGATAGAGTTGCACCGAGTAAAAATGATAATGACATATTCCATCCATTAATTAACCCTAATAATATAAAAATAATAATTACTATAATATATAATATCTTATACTCTGAAATTAAAAAAGCTTTTGCTCCTTCTTGAATTGCTTTAGAAATTTTCTGCATTTTCTCATTTCCTGGAGAATTTTCTAAAACCTTAAAAGTTAGAAAAACTGTAAAAATAATACCACTTAAACCAAAAATAATACCACTTAGATTTAATAACTGCATTTATATCCTCCCCTCATATTACCTTTATAGAATTATTATAACATATTTAAAAACACTTTTAAATAAAAATACCGGCAAATTTTGCCGGTTACATTAGCTTTTTTATTCTATTAATAATATCCTCAATAACTTTCATTTTTTTTTCATCAAATTCTTTTTTAGCTTTTTCATATTCATTTTCCCAAAATTTTAATCCTCTTTTTATAATAGTTTGAGCATCTCTTAATTTTGAATTTTCATCTTCTACAAACAAAAATCTTTTTACTTGTACTGGTAATTCAATAAAAACACGACTCTTAATACTTTTCAATTCAATATTTTCTTCTTTTATTGAAAAGCTATTTCTATAAAATATATTGGTTGAATATAAATTCAAAAGTTTTTTATTTATATATGTAGTATGAAAATTAGTTATTTCTTTAACACATTTATAGCAATATGCTATAGTTGTTTCTATGCCGTCATTATCAAATTTTTGAATGTATTCAGCTTCTTTTTTTCCACAAAGCTGACACTTCATATTTTTTCATCTCCACTTAAATCTTTGTTATTGTACTTATTCATTGCATAAGATATTTTTCCTTCAACAATTAAATCAATTGCAGGAATAATATTATCAATAACCTTATTTATTTTATAATATTCTTCATTTGAAAATTCACTTAAAACATAATCTGCTAAATCCATGTATTCAGGTTTTGGACCAACACCAACTCTAATTCTAGGAAAATCTGTGCTTTTGAGAACAGATATAATTGATTTCATTCCATTATGACCGCCTGCAGAACCATTTGGCCTTATTCTAATTTTTCCAATATCTAAGGTTACATCATCATATATTACTATTATATCTTCAGGATTTCTGAATTTATTTTTTAATTCATACAATACCTTTCCGCTTAAATTCATATAAGTTAAAGGCTTAATAAGCATTATATTATCATTAAAATATCCTTCAAAAGTTTTTCTGCTTATTTTTTTTAAATTATTTTTATTAATTTCATAATATCTATCAACAACCAAAAACCCCACGTTATGTTTAGTAAAAACATAACGTGGGCCAGGATTTCCTAATCCAAATATTAATTTCATATATTAAGCTTCTTCTCCCTCTTCTTCTGATTCAGCAGCTATTGTATCAACATTAGGCGCAGTAATAGCAACAATAATTTCTTCTGGATCTATTAATACATCAATATCTTCTGAAATATTTAAATCTTTTACAGTTAAATGATCATTAATGTCTAAACCAGAAATATCTACAACAAATTTTTCAACAATATCTTTTGGTAATATTTCAACTGGTAAATCATGATGATGGACTTCTAAAATTCCGCCTCTTGATAAACCTTTTGCTTCTCCAGTAAATTCTATAGGAATATTTAAGTGCATTTTGTGGCCAGCTGATGGAACATAAAAGTCTGCATGAATAGGTTTATCTGTAACTTTATGTCTTTGAATTGTTTTTAAAAACGTTGTAACATTATATTTTTCGCCATTTTCTTTTTCAATAACTAATTGGATTGGAGTTGTTTCTTCAATTTTTTCAAGCATTAATATTGTATCAACAGAAGAAACTTTTATGTGTATATTTCCTTCTTCTAATCCTGGTCCATAAACAACAGCAGGTATAAAACCTTGATGTTTTACGTGATTCGCTTTTTCATTTTCCTTTCTTTCAATAGCTTTTAACTGATATGCTTTTGCCATTTGAATCCCTCCTATATAAATAAATTATTTTTCACTTAAATAATATACTTACAGATAAATTATTTTTTATTCTTGCAATTGTTTCACCTAATAATGAAGCTACTGATAAAACTGTAAATTTATCTGGCAAATCTTTATGATATATTGTATCTGTAACATATATTTTTTCAATCACCGAATTTTGTAACTTTTCTTTTGCATTTTTGGAAAGAACTCCATGTGTCGCACAAGCAATTACTTTTTTTGCACCTTTTTCTTTTAACATTTCTGCAGCTCCAACCAATGAACCACCTGTATCAATTATATCATCAAATATAATTGCAGTTTTTCCTTCTACTTCTCCAATAATATTAACAATCTCCGCAACATTATCTTTTGGTCTTCTTTTATCAAGAATAGCTAAAGGTAAATTCAATTTTTCTGCTAATTTCCTCGCTCTCTTTACACCACCTACATCTGGAGAAACTACTACAGAGCTTTCTGGATCAAATTCTTCACATTCGTTTTTAAAATAATTTACAAATACAGGGAATCCCATTAAATTATCTACCGGAATATCAAAAAAACCTTGAATCTGTTCAGCGTGTAAATCTATTGTAACAACCCTTGTAGCTCCAGCAACTGTTAGTAAATTAGCAACTAATTTGGCTGATATGGGATCTCTACCTTTTGCCTTTCTATCCTGCCTAGCATAACCAAAATATGGAATTACAACTGCAATTGATTTAGCAGATGCTCTTTTTAAAGCGTCAATCATTATAAGCAATTCCATTAAATTATCATTAACAGGATTTGATGTAGATTGAATAATAAATGTATCCAATCCTCTAACAGTTTCACCAATTCTTAAATTTACCTCGCCATCTGCAAATCTTTCTAATTCAACTTCACTCAATCTAACTCCTAAATATTGAACTATTTTTTCAGCTAATGTTTGATTTGAACTACCAGAAAATATTTTAATTTCATGGGCCATCGAAAAAGGCATTTTTTTACTCTCCTTTCTCCCTCTTTTTATATACCCAATTCTCTTTTGTTATTTGTTTAGCTCTTCCTAAAGCTAATGATCCCTTGGGTATATTTTCTGTAATTGTAGAACCTGCACCAATTAATACATCATCTTGTATATCAACAGGTGCAACTAAAGCCGTATTACTACCTACAAAAACTCTATTTCCAATATATGTTTTATGCTTATTTATTCCATCATAGTTACACGTGATTGTTCCCGCTCCTATATTAACATCTTCTCCAATAGTGGCATCTCCTAAATATGTTAAATGTTGTGCTTTTGAATTTTTATTTATTATTGTTTTTTTAGTTTCTACAAAATTCCCTATTTTTACATTTTCTTTTAAATATGTACCTGTTCTTAACCTAGAGTATGGCCCAATTGAAACGTTATTTTCTATTTTCGCATCTTCACATTCAGATCTAATTATTTTTACAAAATCACCTATTTCACAATTTACTATTCTTGTCATTGGCCCAATTTCACATTCTTCACCTATTCTGGTATTTCCAAAAATAATTGTCATTGGATAAATTATAGTGTCTTGACCTATTTCTACATCAGGAGAAATATATGTCGATTCAGGATCTACAATAGTAACTCCATTTAACATTAATTTATTTAAAGTTCTTTTTCTCATTATTTTCTCAGCTTCAGCTAATTGCACTCTGTTATTTATTCCCAATACTTCTGTAAAATCCTCTAACACGTATGTCTCTACATAATTTAAATTTTTTGGAACATCAGTTAAATAATATTCCCCTTGATTATTATTAGGCTTAATTTTTGATAAACCATATAAAAGTTTTTCACCTTTGTATATAACAAAACCAGAATTTATTTCTTTAATATTTCTTTGTTCTTCTGTTGTATCAGCTTCTTCAATAATATCAATTAATTTACCATTTTCATTCTTTATAATTCTACCATAACCTTTTGGATTATCCAAAATAGTTGTTAAAACTGTTGCATCAGCATTTGTTTCCATATGTTTATTTACTAATTTATTTAAAGTTTCTTCTGTTATTAATGGAGTATCTCCATACAAAATTAAAATATCCTCATTATTTATAAAATCTTTCGCTGACATAACAGCATGACCAGTACCTAATTGCTCTTTTTGATAATAAATTTCAATATCTTCTGTAAGTATTTGTTCTACCATTTCACTTTTATGACCTAATACTACAGCTATTTTTGATGGATTTAATTTTTTTGCAGTATCTATAACCCAATTTAATAATTCTTTTCCCATTAATTTATGCATTACTTTTGGATATTTAGATTTCATTCTAGTTCCCATACCAGCAGCTAAAATTAAAACTCTCATTGCACACCCCCGACTAATATATTTTAACATTATTTTCATTAATTAAAATTAAGATATTATCACAATTTCTTCAAAGCTTGTGTAATTATATTTTCTAAGGATAAATTTTCTATATCCATTTCTTTTAAAATTCTAAAAGATCTATTTCTTTCAAAACCCAAAGCTTCCAATGCATCTAAAGCATCATTTAATTTAGAACTACTGTCTACTATAAACGCTTCAAATTTATCTTTTAATTCATTCGCTATTCTTTCAGCAGTTTTCTTTCCAACTCCTGGTAATTTCGATAAACCATTTAAATCATTAGCTGAAATCATTGATATTATATTTTCAGCATCATCACTTTGCAAAATTTTCAAAGCACTTTTTGCACCTAATTTTGATACTTTTTTCAAATTCAAAAACAATTCTCTTTCAAATTCATCATAAAACAAGTATAACGAAATATTCCATTCATTCATATCAAGAACAGTATGAAAAATATATTCTTTACCTTCATCACAATTTTTAAGAATTCTATAAGTTGGTATACTTTCAAAAAAGAAATTCCCACTTTGAACAATTATTTCATCTTCATTTAACTTGTTCACTATACCTTTTAATTTCCTAACCATTAAATTTCCTCCAGATTAAGCATATATCCTCTAATTTTTCCCACTAAATATAATGAGCCTGTTATAAAATAATAGTCATATGGAGTAGAATATAATTTTTTAAATGCTTCTATAGGATCTTTTTCAAAAACTACATTTTTTGAATATTTTTTGAATAAATTATATACTTCCTCAGGTTTTTCCGAACGTTTATTAGGAACTTGCGTCACTACAATATAATCAAAATCATCAGATAAAATTTTTACCATACCTTCAAAATCTTTATCATCTAAAATACCAATTAATGCAGCTTTACTAAACTTTTTCAAATAAGTTTTAATTGAATTTTTTAATGCAAGAGCGCCGGAAATATTGTGTGCCCCCTCCAAAATAAATCTTTTATTATTATATTCTAATAGTTCAAATCTACCTTCCCATATAAAATTTTTGAGAGATTTTTTTGTATTGTCGACATCTAATTTCATTCCTTTTTTGTCTAAAAAAGCTTCAACTGCCATTATTGCTGTTGAAACATTATGAGGTTGATAAGTACCATTTGCTTTATATATTATGTTATCTATATTGTTGAAAATACTTTTATAATTTATAGAATTCCAATTTAGTGAAAAGATAGGGTTATTATAATTGTAATCTTTATTAAATTCAAATATTTTATTTACTCCAACATCATTTGCTTTGTCGTATATTATTTTTTTTGCAGATTCTGAAACATTTCCCAAAACCACGTTATTTCCTTTTTTAATAATCCCAGATTTTTCAAATGCAATTTCTTCCAATGTATTTCCTAATAAATTCATATGATCATATTGAACTGTTGTTATAACTGAAACATCAGAATTTACTACATTAGTTGCATCTAATCTTCCTCCTAAACCAACTTCTAATACAACCACATCTACTTTCTTAATTGAAAAATATTTTAAAGCTAAAGCTGTTATTATTTCAAAAAATGACGGAGACATGTCTTTTTTTGAATCCATCTTTTCTATATGTATTATCATATCATTTAATATCTCAATAAATTCTTGTTCTTTTATAGGGATGGAATTTATTTTTATTCTTTCTGTTATATTAGTTAAATGTGGAGATATGTAAAGTCCAACATTGTATCCATGACCTTTTAATATATCATGTATAGCTTTTGAAGTACTCCCTTTTCCATTAGTCCCAGTTACATGAATAACTGGGAAATCCTTTTGAGGATTCCCCAATAATTCACATAATTTATTTATTCTTTCTAATCCATATTTTATTCTAGTTCCACCACGCCTATCGTATATATATTCAACTGCTTCCTTCAAATTCAAAATCATATTATTCTAACTCCTCTATTAATTTCATTAATTTTTCTAATTGATTTTTTATTAATAAATGATTTTCTTTTACTTCTTCAATAACATCTTCTGGAGCATTTTCTAAAAATTTGTTATTATTAAGTTTTTTATCGTATTTTGCAAACTCTTTTTCTAATTTTTCTTTCTTTTTATTTAATCTTTCTTTCTCAGATTCAACATCAATTAATTCACCTAATTTAACATATGATTCAATATTATCATCAACATAAGATGTTGCAGATTTTGCTGGCTTTTCTGTTACTTTTTCAATTTTATTTACAAAAGCTAACTCTTTTATTAAATCTTCATTATCTATTATCCATTCATAATTCTCTAATGCTTTAAAAGATATTTCTATTTTTGTAATTTGTGGCAAGTTAACTTCTGCTTTTACATTCCTTATACCTCTAATAAAATCTTTTATTTTTTCAAATTCTGATTCTTCTTTTTCAAAATTATATTCTTCAATATATTCAGGCCATTTTGCAGTAATTAAATATTCTTCTTCTGTTATTCTAGGTATATTTTGCCATAATTCTTCTGTTAAGAAAGGCATAAATGGATGTAATAATCTTAAAGAAGAATCTAAAACCCTAACTAAAACATTTTGGGCAATTATTTTATTTTCAGATTTTAATCTATTCTTTACTGATTCTATATACCAATCACAATATTCATTCCAGAAGAAATCGTATAATTCTCTTGCTGCTATATTAAATTCATATCCTAATAAAGATTCTGTAACTATTTTTATTGTTTTGTTTAACCTTGATAACATCCATTTATCTTCTAATTCAAGCATATCAGGATTTAATTCTATCTTTTTAAAATCATCCATATTTAATAATACAAATCTTGTAGCATTCCATATTTTATTTGCAAATTTAGAATATGAATCAAACGCTTGTGGATCCAATTTAATATCTCTTCCTTGAGCTGCTAATATTGCTAATGTAAATCTCATTGGATCAGCACCAAATTTTTCTATAATTTCTAAAGGATCAATTCCATTACCAAGAGATTTAGACATTTTTCTTCCTTGTTTGTCTCTAACTAATTGATGTATATATACATCAGAGAATGGTTTATCATTCATAAACTTTTCGCCCATTACAATCATTCTTGCAACCCAGAAGAATATAATATCAAATCCAGTAACTAATAAATCCGTTGGATAATATTTTTTTAAATCATCAGTTTTTTCTGGCCATCCTAAAGTAGAAAACGGCCATAACGCAGAACTAAACCATGTATCTAAAACATCTTCATCTTGTTTTATATTTTTTGAACCACATTTCTTACATTCATATATATCCTCTTCGGAAACATTAATATGACCACAATCATCACAATACCATACTGGTATTCTATGTCCCCACCACAACTGTCTTGATATACACCAATCTCTTATTTCATTCATCCAATTTAAATATACTTTTTTCCATCTTCCAGGATAAAATTTAACATCGGACTTCTCTACTGCATCTATTGCTTTTTCAGCCAGTGGTTTCATTTTTACAAACCATTGATCGAGCAAAAATGGTTCAACTACAGTATCACATCTATAACAATGTCCAACAGAATGTGTCATTTCTTCTATTTTTATTAAATATCCTTCTTTTTCTAAATCCTCTATTACTGCCTTTCTAGCTTCTTTCCTATCCAAACCAACATATTTACCACCATTTTCATTTATTCTAGCAAATTCATCCATTATTTGCACTGTATCTAAATTATGTCTTTGTCCCATTAAATAATCATTCGGATCATGTGCTGGTGTAACTTTTAATGCTCCTGTTCCAAAAGAAGGATCTACATATTTATCTGCAATTATAGGGATTTCTCTTCCAACTAATGGTAAAATTGCTACTTTACCAACATAATTACTATATCTTTCATCTGATGGATGAACAGCTATTGCAGTATCTCCAAGCATTGTTTCTGGTCTAGTTGTAGCTATAATAATATAGTCATCTTCACCTTTTATAGGATATTTTATATGATAAAATGCACCGTGTTCATCTTTATGTTCTACTTCTTCATCCGAAAGAACTGTTCCACAACTTGGACACCAGTTTACAATATATTTTCCTTTATATATTAAGCCTTCATTATACAATTCAACAAAAACCTTTCTTACAGCTTTATTCAAACCATCATCTAAAGTAAACCTCTCTCTTGACCAATCTACAGAGGCTCCTATTGCCATTATTTGTTTTTTAATATGTTCTCTATACTCATTTGCCCATTCCCACACTCTTTTAATAAACTCTTCTCTACCATATTCTTCTTTTCTTTTACCTTCACTTTTCATTAAGAACTTTTCAACAACATGTTGAGTCGCAATCCCTGCATGATCTTCCCCAGGTAACCATAATGTATCTTTACCTTGCATTCTGTTAAAACGAGTAATTATATCTTGCAACGATATATTTAATGCATGTCCCATGTGTATTTTTCCTGTTATATTTGGAGGAGGAATAACCATAGAAAATTTACCGTTACCTTCCCCTTTAGCTTCGAATTTTCCATTTTCAAGCCAGATTTTATACCATTTTGTTTCAATTTCATTCGGAGTATATCTTTTCCCAATATCCATTTATATTACCTCCTGAATTTTATATTTTAATACTATTATACTTTAATGATGTTAATAATTCAAGGGATTTTTTGATAAATTTATAGAAAAATATGATTGGGGGTGATGTTATTAAAGATAAAATTCAATTAAAATATATTTTAATAATTATAATTTCATCTTTATTTACTTTCATCATAACCGCTTTATTTTTATATAATTTTGTTTTTAAAGATTTATTTGATATAAATCTAAGTGATGAAGAGTATATAAATATTGTCAAAAACAGTTCTTTTTATGGATTCCCAAATAAAAAAATAGGACCATATTTTAATCTTTTTTTTGAAAATCCAAAATGGTATATAATGAAAAAACAAAAAAATATTTATGTAGTATTTGAAGGTAATGCATTTTATTTTGGTGAATATTCAAATTTTAAAATAATTTTTGACGCTAAAAAAACTTATAAAACCAAAATAATACAACCTATTAAATATACCGCTAATGAAAAAGAAATATTATATACTGATTTTTTGAATTTGATAAACACAATATTTATTGAGAGGTGATTCTTTTGATTGACATAAATTTAAATTCACTCAATGAATTAAAAAAAATATCTTTAGAATTTTTTAAAGACAAAAAGAATCTATTGGCAGATGAATATGATCATTTAGTTGGATTGTCAGTATATGATATTAATAATAAATTTCCAAGTTTGAATATTTTTTTTGATTTTGAAGGTAGAGGTTTTATCTCGTTAATGCCAGAAAAACCATCTAAATATATGAACTCATTATATTCAAAAAATATAGAAGATAATAAGGAGATTAATGAAATTAATAATATTTATCATAATTTATCTATAAAATATAATAAAAATATTTCTATAAAAAATACATTATCTATATTTCAGTCTCCATTTATTATACCAAGTTATTATGTTTCAGGAAATGATGCTTTAATAAAAAAATTTTTTTTATCAGAAAAACTAAAAGGTTTAAAATATATATCTCTATATAAAAACATTGATACAAATTTATTAGAATTTATCTTAAATTCATATAATAGATGGTACTTACCTAATGTATTTTTTTATTACTCTCTGAATCAGGTACACTTAGTTTTTGACATTCCAGATGGAATAAATAATACAAGTTTAGCTATAGAAATTGGAAAATTAGCGAAAAACTATATTATAAACAAATATAATATTCTATATAATTCATATAAAATACCAGATATGAATATAAAAAAACCTGTTTTAATGGTATTGAAAACCGAAGCAACTAATTTAAAAATAATTGACATAAATTCAATTAAAAATGAAATATTTAATAAAGTTAATGAATCATATAAATATTTAATAAATATTTTCAAATAAAAAGAGACACCTCTAGGTGCCTCTTTTTATTTGGATAATGCTTCTTTTGCAATATTTACATATTCTTTAAATGCTTCATAATCATTTACAGCTAATTCTGATAACATTTTTCTATTTATATTAACACCTGCTAATTTTAAGCCGTGTACTAATTCATTGTATTTTAAACCTTCATTTCTAGCTGCAGCATTAATTCTTGTAATCCATAATCTTCTGAAATCTCTCTTCTTTTGTTTTCTTCCAGCATATGCATATTTTCCAGATCTGAAAAATTGTTGTTTAGCCAAAACATACCTTCTGCTAAGAGCACCTCTATAACCTTTAGCAGCTTTTATATATTTTTTTCTTTTCTTTCTTGCAGAAACAGCTCTTTTTATTCTCATTTAAATTCTCTCCTTTCGGCTATTATTTTTATTTCAATCCTAATAATCTTTCAACTTTTTCATTCAATCCTTTAGGAACATCTTTATATTCATGCAACCTTTTCATTCTTCTCTTTCCTCTTATTCTTGTATTATGTCCAACATTTGATCTTCTCATTCTAATTTTACCTGAACCTGTTACTTTAAACCTTTTTGCTGAAGCAGAATGTCTTTTCATATTTTTTCCTCCTTTATTATTTTTTATTTTTTGGAGATAATATCATATCCATATCTCTTCCGGCCATTTTAGGCGCTCTGTTTATATCTGCTATATCTTCAACGTTTTTTATTACTTTATCTAATATTTCCTTACCCTTGTCAGTAAACATTATATCTCTACCTAAAAACATAACAACAACCCTTACCTTATTCCCACCTTCTAAAAACTCTCTGATCCTTTTCACTTTAGTATTAAAATCATGATCATCGATTCTTAATCTAAATTTCATTTCTTTTAAAACTTGCTTTTTTTGTTTTTTCTTAGCTTCTTTTTCTCTTTTCTCTTTTTCGTATCTATATTTTCCAAAATCCATAATTTTTGCTACTGGCGGATTGGAATTAGGCGATACTAAAACTAGATCGAGTCCTTCTTCTTGAGCTAAACTCAATGCTTTTTTCGTTTCCATTATACCCAATTGTTCACCAGAAGACGATACAACTCTTAATTCTTTTGCTCTAATCTCCTCGTTTCTTGGTGTTGAATCCTTTGATTTTTTAATACTTATCCCTCCTATTCATCTGGCTTAAGCCTAAAATAACAAAAAGTGGGTGAAGAAATATACTCCACCCACGTATTTCCCTTATATATATACCCCTGACGGTGTTATTACCCGAGGTGGGAAGCTACTGGGTGGCTTCCACTTTACACACAATTTATAACAAATGGTGGGCCATGCGGGACTCGAACCCACGGCCTACTGATTAAGAGTCAGCCGCTCTACCAACTGAGCTAATGGCCCACAATCAAAAAAAATGGCACGCCCGGAGGGACTTGAACCCCCAGCCTGCGATTTTGGAGACCGCCGCTCTACCAATTGAGCTACAGGCGTGTACCTAAGTTTTTCATCTTTCTTGGCTGGGAGGGGAGGATTCGAACCTCCATAGGCGGATCCAGAGTCCGCAGTCCTGCCATTAGACGACCTCCCAAGACATGTAGTATTATAACACTATTTTTCTATTTAGTCAACTAATTTTCTTTTCAATATTGAAATAATTTTTCTAACTTTATATTATTTTTTAATGAACAATAATATAACTTAAGTTTTTCAGAAAAAGTAATATTTTTTTTCTTCAATTCATCTTCCCCTAATAATATAAAATCATCAAAGTTTCCAATGAAACTAATTTCATTATTATGTATATGTAGAACATTTGGTTTAAAACTTATTAATTCATCAATCCAATGAGTTACAATTATTATTGTTTTACCGATTTTTCTTAAATTTTTTATAATATTCCATATTTTTCTTCTACCTTCATAATCAAGTCCAACGGTTGGTTCATCAAAAATTATATATTTAGGATCATAAGATAAAACAGAAGCAATAGCTATTTTCCTCATTTCACCACCAGATAGAGAAAATGGATTTCTATTCAAAAAGGATTCATTTAATCCTACTAACTTTAAAATATTAATTAATTCGGTTTTAGATATATTCTTATTAAAATTTTTTGGAGCATACAAAATTTCTTCATAAACTGTTGGTAAAAAGAATTGGCTCTCCGGATATTGAAATACTATTCCTATTTTTTCTCTTACTTTTTTTATATCTTCTTTTCTATCTTTGATAATAATATCATCTACAATAACTTCACCATCTTTTGGAATTATCAATCCATTCAATGTTTGAATTAAAGTAGTTTTTCCAGAACCTGTTTTTCCTAATATTACCCAAAAACTACCTTCCTCAATTTCCAAACTTATATTTTTAAGAGCTGTTGTTTCAAATGGCGTCTTTTCTGCATATGTATATGAAACATTCTTTATTTTTATTGACATATACTTCTCTCCAAATCTTTTAAATTCTTTCCAGTAAATTTTTTTACAGTTCTTTCAAAAGGAATTTCTACGTTAAATCTTTTGTTTTCAGACCAATTATAAAATTTATCTTTTTTATCATAAAAAACCAAACGTCCTTTTTCTAACGCTATAATTTTTTCAACAAATTCTAAATCTTTAGAATGATGAGAAGCTATAATTATAGTTTTTCCTATATTAATTAAATTTTTAATAACTTTATATATTTCTTCTCTACCTTCAGGATCAAGCATCGTTGTTGGTTCATCCATTAATATAAAATCAGGCTGCATAGCTATCATCGATGCAATAGCCAATCGTTGCTTTTGACCACCTGATAATGTATTGGGATCTTTTTTTTCTAATCCTAATAAATCAGTTACATTTAAAGCCCAAGAAATTCTTTTTTTCATTTCAGATTTATCTAATCCTAAATTTTCTAATCCAAAGGCAATATCTTCTTCTACAGTAACTCCTACAATTTGATTTTCGGGATTTTGAAAAATATATCCTACATGTTTCTTTAAATATAATAATGACTCATTATTATGAAAATCAATTTTGTTGTTATATAAATAAATATCTCCTTTATCAGACATCAAGATTCCTGATAATATCCTTAATAAGGTAGATTTACCACTACCATTTGATCCAACTAAACCAACAGGAATGTTATCGGCTATCTCTATATTTAAATTCTCGAATATTTGCTTTTCTTTAAAATTAAAAAAGATATTTTTAGCAATTAGCATTATACTTTCACCGACTTATATAATCTAATTCCACCTTTTTTAACAACTTCACCAACATTTCCAAAAATTTCTTTCATATAATTTTTTATTCTACTTCCACCTTTATTATGAAACGCAACTAATTGTAATGTACCACCAACTTTTAAATGGTTAAAAGATTTTTCAATTAACTCCATCCAAACCTTCTTTCCAGCGACAATTGGTGGATTGGACACTATTTGGTCAAATTCTTCATTTTCCCATGGTTCGAATAAATAACCTTGTCTGATATCTGCAAAAATGTTATTATCTTTCGCATTAATTTTAGTAAATTCTACTGCTCTTTTATTTATATCACTCATATAAATATCAATATTAGGATATTCTTTTTTTAATGTAATACCAATAACACCATAGCCACAACCTATATCAAGAATTTTTTTCCCTTCAATTTCAATATTTTCCAACAACACCATCGTTGCCTTATCTATTTCTTTTTTTCCATAAACTCCTGATGGAGCTTTAAAAATATAAGTATGGCCATTTTTTAATGTCAACGTCAAAGCCTTTACTGTCAATTCGCTTTCTGGATTTTCAACATAATAATGTTGAAATTTATTTACGCTCTTTTTTTTAAATTCTTTTTTATCAACTTTATATTCCAAATCATATAATTCTATAACTTTTTCCGGAGTTAAATCTTTTAAATCTTCAGGTCCAAAAATTTTTTCATTTTTTTCTCTCATTTTATTCCTCCTATTTAAACAATTCAATTATTAAATAAGTCATTCAAAGTAATTAAAATGCCAAAATTGTAATTATCCTTAAATTGATACAATGTCATGCCATTTGGAAAACTTATATAATTAGCACCAAAATTTATAAAAAATCTTATTTCATTATTATCTAAAGGCAAGAAATAAGATAACCCTACCAAAAAAAACGCTGCATCTTCAAAAGAACCTCGGAAAGCTGGAAATCCGGTTACAATCCCACCTGATTCAATCCAATTCATTACCTTCAAATTTAAAGCAAGACTTATTTTTATGTTATTTAAATCAGTAGTTATACCAGTAAAAAACCCCATATTCCCAATATTAGATGTCGTTGCATCTACAGAATTTAACTCATCAAAAATATTCCATACCCCTGAATATATTTTTGTATTTCCAACTACTATTCCTATATTTGTCGATAAATAATTATTTAATTGAGGATTGTTAAGATTAAAATCTGTAATTAAATTGTATGAAATTTTTTCATTATCAATATTATAGTTTATTCCAAATGAAGGATAGCCTACCTTTAAATACAAATTATTATTTGGTATTTCTAAAAATATGCCTTTAGAATATATACCTAAATTTATAGAATATATGATGATATTAAAAATAATGAAAATCATAAAAAATATTTTTTTCATTTTTTATCCCCCTAAAATTAAAGATGGCCGGGCACCCCCGCGGCACACAGGAAGTACCGCTTATGGCTGCTCCCTTCCGGGCCTGACCAGGTTCGCGGGTTCCCGTTGCGCGGGACCCAGCCTTAAGTAGGTCCCTAGAACCAATATTATTATAATAGATAAATGTTACATAATCCATAAATATTTATTAATTTCCCAATTAGTTATATTAATAGAAAATTCTTTCCATTCTCTTTCTTTTAATTCAATATATTTATTAAATATATGTTCTCCTAAAACTTCTTTTATTAATTCATCCTTTTTCATTTCTTCTATTGCTTCTTTTAAATTAGAAGGTAACTGTTCTATTCCAACTTTATCTCTTTCTTCTGGTGTCATATGATATATATTAGCGGAAATAGCTTCTGGTGGTTCTATTTTATTTTCTATACCTTCTAATCCTGAAGCAAATAACACTGATAATAATAAATACGGATTGGCTGTAGGATCTGGACTTCTAACTTCTATTCTAGTTCCTTTACCTCTAGATGCTGGAACTCTAATTAAAGCACTTCTATTACTTGGTGACCATGCAATATTTACAGGAGCTTCATATCCAGGAACAAGTCTTTTATAGCTATTTATAGTTGGGTTAGCAATAGCTGTTATAGCTTTTATATGTTTCAAAATACCTCCAACAAAATACCTTAATTCATCACTCAATTCATATTCTTTACTAATATCATAAAAAGCATTTTCACCGTTTTTAAACAAACTCAAATGCGTATGCATTCCAGAACCATTTTCGCCAAAAAATGGTTTAGGCATAAATGTAGCATGCAACCCTCTAAGCAAAGCTATTGTTTTTACTACTAATTTAAAGGTTTGAATATTATCTGCAGTTCTTAACGCTTCATCATATGTAAAATCTATTTCATGTTGAGACGGAGCAACTTCATGATGCGAAGCCTCAACATTAATCCCCATTTCTTCTAAAGCTAATACAATATCTTTTCTGGTTTCTTCGCAATGATCAATAGGTAATAAATCAAAATATCCTCCATGGTCCAGTAATTCTAAAATTGGTTTATGTGTTTTTTCATCTTTTGGTAATAAGAAAAATTCTGGTTCAGGTCCGACATAAGCCGAATACCCCTTCTCTTTCAATCTATTTAATACAAGTTTTAATCTATATCTCGGATCACCATCAAATGGTTCCCCATTTGAATTATAAACATCACAAATCAACCTAGCTGATTTGTATCCTTTGTCAGTCCAAGGATAAATAGAAAAGGTAGATGGATCTGGTCTTAAATACATGTCAGATTCTTCAATTCTAACAAAACCTTCTATTGAGGAACCATCAAACATAGTTCCATTTTCAAATGAATTTCTCAATTCATCCCAAGGAATTTCTACATTCTTCAATAATCCATTAATATCTGTAATTTGCAATCTAATAAACTTAACCTTTTCTGATTCAATTAATCTTAAAATCTCTTCCCTCTCCATAAAAACACCCCCAATGTAGATAAATATATGGAAAATTATATCATATTAAACATTTTTTTTCAATAATTAGGAATAAATAATCATAAACGTTATTAATCTAATTTAAAAAAGGATATAATAGATGTTAATTTATTTGAGGTTTCTTGCAATTTTTCTGATTGACTAATTAGAATGTTAATTATTTCTGTTTCGTTATCAATTATGTTTGTGGATTCTATTATTTTATCTTTTGAAGTTAATAAAAATCCATTTATATCGTTTTTCTTTTCTTCAAATGTTTTTAATATTTCATTTTGATCTTCTATAATTTTTTTCAAAATATTAAATACATTATCCAATTCTATTGTAAGATTATTAATTTCATCCATATCATTTTCGAATTTATTCATTATATTATCTAAGTTATGTATATTTTCTTTTGAATAATGAACTTCATTTAATAATTGCTCCATATCTTTTTCAATTGTTTTTATTTGATTTGAAATATCTATAGCAATATTATTGGTTTCAACGGATAAACTTCTAATTTCATCGGCTACTACTGCAAACCCTTTACCGGATTCTCCAGCTCTTGCAGCTTCTATCGCGGCATTTAAAGCTAATAAATTTGTTTGTTTAGCAATATCAGATATTTTTTCAACAAAATTAAATATATTTTCCACTTTATCATTAAATTTATTAAAACTTATAAATAAATTTTCTATAAGTGTATTGATAGTGTTTGTAGTTTCTTTAGTTTCTAGAGTTACATTTTTAGTAGTTCTATTAAATTCTCCTAATTTATTTATAGTTTTTTCAATTGTATTAGATTCAGCTTTAATTTCATCGCTATTATTAAATAATATTTCAATATTTTTATCTAATGAAATTAAAAAGTCAGATAAATCATTTATTAAATTTCTGGTATTTTCAATAAGATTATTAATTATATTTTTTGTTTTTTCTAGTTTTTCGGAAGAATTATCTATTTCATTTGATGCATTATTTAATTTATTAGAATATTCATTTAAATCTTTAAATAATTTAATCAAAAAATCTATTGTGTTATGTATTTTATTCATCATAATACCTATTTCATCGTGTTTTTTTCTAGATAATTTTTTTATATTTCTTAAATCTCCTTTAGATATATTATCAAGATTTTCAGCAACAACGTATAAATCTTTAGATAATTTTTTACCCATATATAAAGAAATAATAATCGAGATAAGTATTATAAATAAAATAACTATTATAATTATTTTTATAACGCCACTCATATCAATATTTAAATCTAAAGAAATATTTTGTGTTTTGAAATTAGGTAATGTAAAATCCTTTTTTAAACTTATATCAATATTTGTCTCTGTTTTTACAATAGGTTTTGATATTTGTATATACATAAAAGGAAAAATCTGTGATGTTGTATAAAAACTTCTCGAATCTTTATTAAGCAATTTTTCAGTTATAAATTTATTTATTTTCGAAGAATCAAATTCTAAATTTGAGATAGGAATATTTCCAAATAATGGTTTTCCATCAGAAGAATAAAAAACTAAATATGCATCAATCAAATTACCAATCTCTACAATATCCTCATATCCAAAATTCTTTAAACCAACTAATAAGCCTACTATTTTTTGAGTTACTATTGGATCATAAACCGGAACAACGGAAATAAAATAAGGCTTTTTATCAACAAAAATAATTTCACTTATACCATAAGACAAATTTTTAGATATTATGTTTTTTGAATATATTTCAACATTGTTAGTTATATCAAGTGATTTCAAAAAATCTTTTCCAGGCATATAACTTTCAGCTTTTTTTTGAATATTATACGTTGAATCATTTATTTTCAATGTAAATGCACTTTTTTTTGTAAAAAGTTTAGGATTAACCAACCATAATTGAATTCCATCAAATACATTTAATTCTGCATATGATTGCAATAAAGTATATTTATTTATTATAGATATAGATCCAGAAGCAGACTTCTCTTTGATTTCTGAACTTCTTGAAATCGAGTTAAGAAATATTCTTTGATTATCTATATTCTCTTTTATTTTATTTTCAAATATAGATAATAAAGTTGATAAACTTTTATCGTAGTTCTTAATAAATAAATCTTCAAATTTTGTATTAATTTCGCTATTTAAGAGATGTATTTGTTCAGAAAGATTCTCATTATATTTATCTATTTCCGATTTTAAAATCTCATTATAATTTTGAAATTGTTCCTTATAATCATTTTGTATAGAAATAATTTGTTTTTCAATAGTATTTTTAATTGAATTCTCTTGTTTATTTATAGAAAAATTAACTACTAATGAAATAATTATAAGTGGAATAATAGATAATGATAATATCAAAATACCTATTTTAAAACCAAAAGAATTAAAGAACTTTACATTTACTTTATTTCTATCCATTTGTAACCCTCCTGATGCTTTTAGTTTATATAAAAATTATATCAAAAAAAATAACTTAAATAAAATAAAAAAATGTAATAATAATTAGATTTTAATTCATAATAACTTTTAAATTATTTTAATCATTATTAATTAAATTTAATAACATAATATAAATAAAAAATGTTAATTTATTTTATGCATATATTAGCGAAATTATGATATAATTAATTATGTAAACATATGATAAAATAAATAGGAGGATAAAAATGATGAATGATGAATTCAAAAAGGAAGAAACTCTGGAAATAAAAATTCCTAAAACTTCTTCTAAAAAAAGCAAAAACGAGGGTGATAATAAAAACTCAATAAGATTAATTATATTTTTAAATATTTTTATTATAGCAGCTATAGTTTATTTTTTAGTTAATCAATATTATTTAAGATTATTTATAAAAAATAATATTGAAGATATTAAAATGAAAGTAACAAATTTAGAAGGGTTAAACATTAATCTGGAAAAACTAAATAGCAATTTCCAAATTTTAGATATTATTAACTCAAACACTAGACAAATCCCAGACATTTTAATAAAATTAGAAGAAAACAAAAAAATTTTTTCGAATATAGATAAAGATTCATTAAAAGATTTTAAAGCAACATTAGATGAGTTAAGAATGGATATTTCATCTATAGCTAGCAATATAAAAATCAAACCCGAAAACAATATAGAAAAAAGTATTAACAATATATATTCAGAATTATTATTAATAAAGAATAACTTAAATAATATAACTTATTCCGATAATACTACAAATAATTCTAGTACATTAATTAAATATTTTGAAAATTCATTATATTCTTTAAATAAAGAAATTAATAAAAAATTTGATGATTTAGAGTTTAAATTTTTATTAATCGATAAAAAACTATCATCTAATATAAATAATAATAACTTCCCATTTAAAGAAGAATTTAATAATCTAGAAATTTCAATTAAAAAATATTTAGATGAACTTAATAATTCTTTTGAAAAAAGTATTATTAATTTACAAAATGAATATGCATATAAAGAAGAACAGATATATAATAAAATAGAATATTTAATAAATAAAAAAGAATTTATTTATTTATTAAATAAATTTAGTGATTATTTTAATTCGGAAAGTTTTAAATTAATAGAAATGGTCAATGAATATAATGACCTATTGATAAAATATCATACATACGAGAAAGATAATGAAGTCAAATATTTATTCAATGATGTTACTAAAAAAACTTATGAAAAATTTTTAGAAACAATTATAGAAGAAAAAAATCATTTAGAAAGCACAATATACAACGAAAATATTATGAAAGATATAAAATATATAAATTATATATATTCTAAACTACCTAAAAATAAAGAATATATGGGAAAAATTGACTCTGAATTAAAAATGCTTAAAGAATTAGAATTAAAAAAGCTTGAAGAATATAATAATTTAGCTAATTATGAAATGAATAATTTTCTAAATTTATTTAGCAAAAAAATAATTTCAGAAAAAGAAGTAGTAGAAAATTTTGAAAATAGCATTCTAAAAATCAACTCAGAGTTATTAAAACCCGATCTAAAAATAAAGTATTTAGATTTGATTAAAAAAACAAAGCAAATATTAAAAGATAAATACTCTTGGTAAAAAAAGGGGCAACGCCCCTTTTTTTTTTGGCGTGCCCGACTGGATTTGAACCAGCAACCTTTGGATCCGCAGTCCAATGCTCTATCCAATTGAGCTACGGGCACATATAAACTCCTGAGTTTGACAG
>NZ_LNGH01000027.1 GCF_011057715.1 Marinitoga sp. 38H-ov | reverse complement strand
AATAATCAAGTTTATCTTTAGAAACATCGATACCAACAAACAACATAGAAACACAACCTTTCAGAATTAGATTCTAACTCTGGGTATATAAGAAAAGAGCCTCGTTATATGTAAGAGCTATAGCTCATTCTCCGGTAGCAATTCAACTTATATACCAAAGTTAGTCAGACTATTCAAGGCACTTAAGTGCAGGAGGTGACAGAATTACTTTAGTTATATAATAACTCAGAGTTAGAATTATTTTTTTAAAAATAAATATCAGATTTATTAATTATATGAAAACATTATACACGAGGGAGGTAATTATATGAGAAAGGCATTGTTATTAATTATTACTGTTATTCTTATTTCTTTTGTATTTGCAGAATCTTTAACGGTATATGTATATGATAGTTTAGATTGGATAAAGAAGGGAACTATTCAGAAGTTTGAAAAAATGTATGGAGTAGAAGTTAATGTTATGGTATTAGGTGACGGTGGAAATGTGCTATCTAGATTAAAAATGGAAAAGAAAAATCCAAATGCAGATGTTGTAATAGGGTTAGATCAATCTTTATCCGTACTTGCTATTAATGAAGATTTGATTATGCCGTATAAACCTTTAAATATTAACAAAATAAAAAATAGTGATCTAATCTATGATAAAACATATCATTTGATACCATATGATTATGGAGCAATAGCAATAGTATATGATCCTGAGAAATTAGATGTTGTTCCAAAAAGTTTTGAGGATTTAACAAAGATGAATAAGAAACTTATTATTCAAGATCCAAGAACATCTTCTACAGGACAAGCATTTTTATTGTGGACAATAGGCGTGTATAAGGATCAATGGAAAGATTTTTGGAAAAGGTTAAAGCCAGCAATTTTAACTGTAACTCCTGGTTGGAGTGAAGCTTTTGCAAAATTTGAATCAGGTGAAGCTCCTATGATGGTTAGCTATGCAACAGATGGAGCATATTCATACTATTATTATAATTCTACAAAGTATAAGGCTTTTGTTCCAGAAGAAGGGGCATATGTTCAAATCGAAGGAGCTGGAATAGTTAAAGGAAGTAAAAATGTAGAATTAGCAAAAAGGTTTATAGAATTCTTATTATTTGATGAATTTCAAAAGGAAATTCCTTTAAATCAATGGATGTTCCCTGTAATTAACACAGAGTTACCAGAAGCTTTTAACTATGCAATTATACCTGAAAAAGTAGTTACAGTAAGTCCTGAAGAAATTGATAAGAATATGGAAAAATGGTTAGAAGAATGGGAAGAAATAATGTTATATTAAAATAATATTATATTAAGTATACAACCTCCCGACTGGGAGGTTTTTTTATTAGAGTATAATTATTATATTTAGAGTATAATTATTATATAATTTATTATTACTATTATTTAATTTATCAGGGGGGATATGATGTTGAAGATTTTGACATTGTTAATTTTCTTTTTGACGTATTATTTAATAATTTTTGGAAAGGGTAACAAAGCCGTTATAGCTTTTAGTATGGGATTATTAGTATCGTTATTAAAAGTTTCTGAAAATTTAAAGGTGGCTAATGTTAGCGAATATATAGATTTTAATACACTTGGAATTTTGTTTGGAATGATGGTTATAGTGGGAATATTAAAAACTACAGGTCTTTTTCAAGGTATTGCTATATACATTGTAAAAAAATCAAAAGGTAATGTAGTATCTATATTTATATTTACTATGTTAGTTGTTGCTTTCTTATCAAGTGTTTTAGATAATGTAACTACTTTAATTCTGTTTTCACCGGTAATTATATATATTTGTCAAGAGATAGAGATAAAGCCAGAAATTTTTTTATTCCCAATGATTTTTGCTGCAAATATTGGAGGTACTGCAACTATGATAGGGGATCCTCCTAATATTTTAATAGGTAGTGCTTCAGGAGTAAGTTTTTTGAGATTTTTGACAATTATGTCAATTCCATCTATTATAGCACTTATTTTGACTATCTATTATTTTATATATAAGCATAGAGAATTAAAAAATGTGAAAAAAGAGAAATTAGAATCATTATTGCAAGCAGATCCAGCAAAAGCTATTATAGATTATAATTTGTTAAAAAAAGGTTTGATTATTTTTGTTTTAGTAATAATTGGCTTTTTTATTCATGAATATTTAGATTATGAAGCGGCATTAATTGCATTAACAGGTGGAGCTATAATGTTATTGATATCAAAAAAAGATTTTGATGAGATATCTCATGATATAGAATGGGATACGTTATTTTTCTTTGTTGGACTTTTTGCATTGGTAAAAGCACTAGAAGATGTTCATGTTATAGAAGATGTAACAAATTTGATATATAATTTTACTTCTCACTCATATATTCTACTATTAATAGTTTTATGGGTATCCGGATTATTATCCTCCATTATGGGAGCAGTTCCAGTAGCTACAATATTTATTCCAATAGTTGAAAGATTAATAGGATCTTTTCCTAATAGTGAATTATTATGGTGGGCATTAGCATTAGGTGCAAGTTTTGGCGGTAATGGAACAATTAGCGGGGCAGCTTCTAATATGGTTATTGTAGGAATGATAGAGAATAATTTTAATAGAAAAGTAGATTTTTTAACTTTTATGAAAAAAGGTATGTTAATAGCAATTATAGGACTTATAATATCATCAATATATTTATACATTTTAATTTTATATAAGGGGTGATTATATGGGATATCTTATAAAAACTGATTTTTCGGAAATTAAGGTAAGCAAGGGAGAACAGTTTTTTAAAATAGCGGATGAATTACAGAAACACAACAAATACAAGATACTCGCGATTAATTTTAATAATGAGATTAAGGAATTATGGAAAAAAGTACAAGATAATGGTTATGCTAAAGCGGTTGATATTACATCTGGTGAGGGAATGAGGATATATAGACGAGCTTTGCTTTTCATAATGTATATTGCTTTAAGGAGAATGTATAAGAATATAGATTTAGTTGTTCATCATTCAATTGGTCCAGGATTATATTTTGAAATAAAAGGTATGAGAAATAATGAAAAAAATATTGAGAAATTAAAAGAAGAAATGAAAAAAATAATAGACGAAAACCTTCTTTTTGAAAAAATAACAATAAGTAAATTTGATGCTATAAAATATTTTGAAAGTATAGGGGAAAATGATAAAGCACTATTATTTAAATATAGAAAAAAGACTACTGTTAAAGTATACAAATGTGATAAGTACATAAATTATTTTTATGAATATATGCCACCATCAACTGGTTATATAGATAAATTTGATATTATAAAACATGATAAAGGATATGTATTATTGCATCCTACTGAACAAAGTCCTGATAATATTCCAGAGTTTAATCCATTACCAAAGCTTTCAGCAACATTTATAGAATATAAAAATTGGTTGGACATTTTAAATATAAAAAATGTTGGAGAATTAAATGCATTAATTGCAAAAGGAGTAAAATCCAGCGGAGAATTAATAAGAATTTCTGAAGCTTTGCATGAAAAAAAATATGCTAATATTGCAGATGAAATAATAAAAAGGAAAAATGTAAGATTAATTTGTTTAGCTGGGCCATCATCTTCAGGAAAAACAACAAGTGCAAAGAGAATTTCTCTTGAACTAAAAGTTCACGGAAAAGAGCCATTACAAATATCTCTTGATGATTATTATATTGATTTTGAAAAAATACCATTAACACCGGATGGAAAAAAAGATCTAGAATCATTAAGAGCTTTAGATCTTGATTTATTAAATCAAAACTTAAAGGATTTAATTGAAGGAAAAGAAGTAGAATTACCACGTTATAATTTTATTTCTGGTAAAAGAGAATGGACAGGAAAGAAGGTTAAAGTTGGTAAAAAACAACCTATAATTATTGAAGGAATTCATGGTTTAAATGAAAAACTTACAGAAAGTATTCCAAGAGATCAAAAGTTTAAAGTGTATGTGAGTGCATTAATTCAAATGAATTTAGATGAAATGAATAGAATTCCTACTACAGATACAAGACTTATTAGAAGAATAGTTAGAGATTATAATTTTAGAGGCGCAACAGCATTAAGGACATTACAATTGTGGCCAGAAGTTAGAAAAGGTGAAGAAGAGAATATATTCCCATATCAAGAAGAAGCAGATATAATGTTTAATTCTTATTTAATATATGAATTACCTATATTAAAATTATTTGCAGAGCCGTTATTATTAGAAATAGATAATACTTTACCTGAATATACGGAAGCTAAAAGATTATTAAGATTTTTGGATTATTTCTTGCCGCTGCCTGCTATACATGAAGTTCCTAGAATTTCTGTTTTAAGAGAATTTATAGGAAATAGTGCTTTTGAATATTGATATTATTTAGAGATTGAATAAATTATAAAAATGATTTAAGTGCCGAAAGGCACTTTTTTTGTTGACAGAGAAAAATAATTATGATATAATTCACTCAGTGAATGAAAAATAAAATATATTTAAAATATCGGAGGGATGAGTATGACATTAATGGAAAAAATTCAAAACAAAACAGCAAAAATAGGAGTTATAGGTTTAGGATATGTAGGATTACCTTTAGCAGTTGAAAAGGCTAAAGCTGGATATAATGTTATAGGATTTGATGTTCAAGAAAAGAAGGTAGAAATGGTTAACAAGGGGATTAATTATATAGGTGATGTAGTAAATGAAGAATTATCTGAATTAGTAAAAGAAGGCAAAATTGTGGCGACAACAAATTTTGATGAATTAGCAAATTGTGATGCCGTAATGATATGTGTTCCAACACCTTTAGACAAATTTAAACAACCTGATTTACAATATGTTGTAGCTTCTACTAAAGAAGTGGCAAAAAGATTACATAAGGATATGTTAATAACATTAGAAAGTACAACATATCCTGGAACTACAGAAGAAGTAATGTTGCCTATATTAGAAGAAACGGGATTAAAAGTAGGAAAAGATTTTTATTTGGCATTTTCGCCAGAAAGAGTAGATCCTGGTAATTTGAGATTTAAAACAAAAAATACTCCAAAGGTTGTAGGAGGAGTAACCAAAGAATGTACAAAACATGCTAAAACATTATATGAAAATGTTTTAGAGGCTGAAGTTTTTGAAGTGTCTTCGCCAAAAGAAGCAGAAATGGCTAAAATATTGGAAAATACATTTAGAATAGTAAATATTGCATTAATAAACGAAATGGCGGTAGTTGCTAAAAAGTTAGGAATTAATATATGGGAAGTTATAGATGCTGCTGCAACTAAACCATTTGGATTTATGCCATTTTATCCAGGACCAGGTGTAGGAGGACATTGTATTCCAATAGATCCATTTTATTTAACATATAAGGCTAGAGCAGTTGATTATCATACTAGATTAATTGAAATGGCCGGCGAAATAAATGATGCAATGCCAGAATATGTTGTTTCAAGACTTCAGGATATTCTTAATGATAGGAAGAAATGTTTAAATGGAGCAAGAGTATTATTACTTGGTGTTGCATATAAAAATGATATTGATGATTTAAGAGAGTCACCTGCATTAAAGGTTATTGAACATTTAGAAAAGAAACAAGCAAATATTATTATTCATGATCCATATATTTCAGAATTTTCACATGACGGAAAGGAATATAAGAGCGTTGAATTAACAAAAGAATTATTGGAAAGTGTTGATGCTGTAGTTTTAACAACAGCTCATTCAAAAGTGGATTATGAATTTGTGTTAGAACATGCTCCATTTTTATTTGATACAAAGAATAAAACTAAGAATATAGAAAAATATAAAGAGAAAGTTATATTATTATAAAGGAGATGTGCTGATGATTAGATTAGCTTTAATTGGATGTGGTAGAATTGCGACAAAAAAACATACAGAAGCTATAATAAAAAATAAAGAGATATTTGATCTTGTTGCAGTTGTTGATCCTGTAAAAGAAAAAGCTGAAAATATAGCTAATATTATTGAAAATGCAGGATTAAAAAGACCTGAAATATATACAGATTATAATGAAGTATTGAAAAGAGAAGATATTGATATGGTATCAATAGCAACAGAAAGTGGATATCATTATCAAATATCAGTAGATGCTATGAATAGTAATAAACACGTTTTAGTTGAAAAACCAATGGCATTGTCAACTAAAGATATGAATCATATGATTCAATTGTCAAAAGAAAAGAATTTAAAATTAGGGGTATGTTTTCAAAATAGATTTAATCCACCTATTCAAGAAATGAGAAAGAAATTAGAAAATAAAGAATTTGGTAATTTGTTGCATGGTCAGATTTCTATAAGATGGAATAGAAATAAGTCATACTATGAGCAAGCGCCTTGGAGAGGAACTTGGAATCTAGATGGTGGAACATTGATGAATCAATGTACTCATGGTATAGATTTATTACAATGGACTTTTGGAGAAATAGAAGAAATAACAGGAAGAATAGAGAATTTTAATCATCCATATATTGAAGCGGAGGATTTTGGTAGTGCTATAATTAAATTTAAAAATGGTGCTGTTGGGATAATCGAAGGAACTGCTAATGTTTATCCAAAAAATTTAGAAGAAACTTTATCAGTATTTGGTGAAAAAGGGACCGTGGTTATAGGTGGTCTTGCAGTAAATAAAATAGAAACTTGGAGATTTGAAAACGAAGATTCGCATCCATTCCAAAATTTACCTGATCCTGATACAGTATATGGTGCGGGTCATGTTCCATTATATAGAGATTTCTATGAATCAATAGTTAATGATAGAAACCCATATGTTTCTGGAGAAGATGGAAAAAGAGCTGTAGAAATAGTATTAGCAATTTATAAATCTGCAAAAGAAGGGAAACCTGTAAAAATTCCTTTTGAGTTTTCAACTGAAGAAATGAAAGGATTTTTTAAGAAGGTGGAAAAATGATTTCTGAATATGCTAAGATTCATGATACAGTAGAATTAGGACATAATATTGAGATAGAAGAAAATGTAATTATAGAAGAAGGAGTTAAATTAGGAAATAATGTCGTTATTAAAAAGGATACAGTTATAAAAAAAGGAAGTATTATAGCTGATAATACAGTTTTAGGTAAAGTGCCTTTTAAAGCAACAAATTCAGCTGTAACTCAAGAAAAAGAATTAGAACCTTTAATTATTGGAGAATATGTAACAATAGGAGCTAATTGCGTAATATACAGGGGTGCTAAATTAAATAATTTTGTTTTTGTTGGTGATTTAGCAAGTATTAGAGAAGATGTAGAAATAGGTGAATATACAATTATAGGAAGAGGAGTTGCTGTTGAAAACAAAACTACTATTGGGAAAAAAGTAAAAATTGAGACAAATGCATATATAACAGCATTATCTACTATAGAGGATTATTGTTTTGTAGCTCCAGAAGTTACATTTACAAATGACAATTTTTTAGGTAGAACTGAAGATAGAAAAAAATATTTTAAAGGTGCTACATTAAGAAAAGGAGCTAGAGTGGGTGCAAATTCGACAATATTACCAGGAATTGAAATAGGTGAAGATGCATTAGTGGCTGCAGGATCAGTAGTAACAAAAAATGTTCCTCCTAAAAAAATAGTCTTAGGAAGTCCAGCAAAAATATATAAAGATGTTCCAGAAGATCAATTGCTTGAAAATCAAAGTTATTATAATTAACCCCATCCAATATATGGATGGGGTTAATTTTTTTCATAATGCATTAATAAGTATGCTAATATATTTATATCAATTTACATATAACCTAAAAAATAACATTTTAGAAATCAAATCAAAATATATTGTAATATTTTAGAAATGAATGTGCTAAGAATAAAATAATCTATTTAAAATGTTTTCATAATTTTAAATGATTACAGTTTATTTTTTAAAATATTACCATTAAGTTAATAAATTAAAATGGTTTATATAAAAGGATTTTGGTTGATAAAAATAAATCTTGAAAACCATATCTAAAATGATAAAATATTAATGAATTAATTATAAGGAGGGGTAAGATGAAGAAAGTTCTTATTTTTATTTTATTGATTTTAACGCTTTGGAGTTGTACAAGACTATCTGACGATCCTAAAAATGTAGATTTGGGAAAATTTATTGAAGGTAAAAAAATAGAAGATATAGCTACAGTTTCGAAAAAAGCAACAGGATACGCATCGGTTTATGGTAGCGTTAGGATGCCAAATGGTGATTTAGCACCTTATTTAGTATCAACAAAATTAAATAAATCTGCAGGAGTAGAATGGAGAGAAGGAGAGTATGTAGTTTATTATGAAGGAAATGGATTAAGAAACTTATTAGAAAAATACAAAGATAGTGTATCTTTAGAAAAAGATATAAGTTTTGACTCAAATAAAAATGTTACTAAAGAGATTACTTTTAAAGAAGGAATTTCTGTTTTAAAAGTAAAAGGAGAAGTTGATATAAATAAATTGAGGAAGATTGAAGGAATAAAATATATTGAACCAAATTACATTTACAAAGCTTTAGCAATACCAAATGATGCTTATTATAGTTATCAATGGCATTATGATAAGATAAAATTACCTCAAGCATGGGATAAAATTAAAAGTGCAAATGTTATTGTAGCAGTTGTTGATACAGGAGTTAGCTTTACACATCCAGATTTAAAAGATGTATTAATTCAAGGTTATGATTATGTTGATAATGATACGGATCCTACAGATCCTGCGCAAGATGTTAGCCATGGAACACATGTAGCAGGTACAATTGCGGCTATGACAAATAATTCTGTAGGTGTAAGTGGAGTCAATTGGGGCGGTTATGGAATTAAAGTAATGCCTGTTAGAGTATTAGGTGCTGATGGAACTGGTTCATTAGATACTGTAGCAGCAGGTGTAAGATATGCTGTTGATCATGGAGCAAAAATAATAAATATGAGTTTAGGTGGAGGAGCTAATTCTCAAATATTACATGATGCAATAAAATATGCATATAATAATGGGGTAACTGTTATTTGTGCTGCTGGAAATGAAAATGGTCCTGTATCATATCCAGCAAAATATACTGAAACAATAGCTGTAGCTTCTGTAAGGTATGATTTACAAAGAGCTCCATATTCAAATTATGGGCCAGAAGTTGATATAGCTGCACCTGGTGGGGATACAAGTGTTGATCAAAATGGTGATGGATATGCAGATGGAGTTTTAAGTACAACATGGACTCCAAATAATGGAGATACTTATATGTTCTTACAAGGAACATCAATGGCAGCGCCACATGTTGCTGGAGTAGCCGCTTTAGTTTATGCTAATGGTGTAACTTCACCAAGTGAAATTAGAAATGTATTAATATCAACTGCAGTTGATTTAGGAACTAGTGGTAAGGATGACTATTATGGATATGGATTGATTGATGCATATGCGGCATTAAATTATACAGGTGGTAATCCAAATCCAGATCCAAACCCAGATCCAAATCCAACAATTAAAACTCAAGTATTTGCATTAAGTTATGACTATTACCAAAATACATATGTTTTAAGTAGTGAAATAGCATATGTAAATAATGGAAGTTATACATTAAATTCAGTTGTACCATATAAAACAACTTATATATGTGCATGGAGAGATAATAATAATAATGGAACTATAGATACAGGAGATTATTTTGGATACAACGGAACATATTATTTATATCCAAATAAAACATATGGTCCAATAGATATTAGTTTAAATATAGAGAATTAAATATGGTGAAATCTAATACACTTTTACTATATAATTAATATAAATTATAGTACTGCAAGTATATATTATTCTATCCAAATAAATATATATTAGTCATTATTTTAAAATAGATAGGAGGGGTTTTATGAAAAAGATACTTTTTGTTATTATTTCTATTTTGGTATTTTCAACAGTTATGTTAGGAGAAGATGAAAAAGGTAAAACAAATACTACTAGAATTACTTCCGATCATCAAATTACTGTTAGATATTAAACAAATCCCCCTTCATATTATTGAAGGGGGAATTTTTTTAATATATTATTTAATAGATCTCTATATTCTTCGTCAAAATAGAAATATGCAAAAATACTTCGTTTTTTTCCAAAGTTATATCTTTTAGAAAATTGTATTAACAGGTTATTATTACATTTTGGATTTATTTCCCATTTTATATCATATCTTATATGATTTCGTAAGAAAATATCTAATATTATTTTTTCTTTCAATGATAATTTAGAATATATTGAAATTAATTCGTTTATATTTCTCCCGTTTTTTAATAATTGAAAAATTAAAAATTTTCTAGCTTTATAAAAAGGATGTGGATCTAATAGGTTTTTTAAGAAAATTATATTCTTTTTAAATAATTCTGTAATTTCATTTTTTTTATTATTTTGAACTAAATATATGGCATTTATTAAATTAAATTTTGGTTTTTTGATTAGAGAGGAATAAGTAGCAAATAATTCATATGTAATTTCCTTATAATTTTTATTAAAAAAACTCTTTAATAATATATCATAATTATATTCAAGATATTGTTTTTTTATTTTTGAATAATTATACTGTTTTTTTATTTTATTTATTTTTGAATGGTTTAAAATCTTATTTTTAATATTTAGAAGTGTTATTATATTTATTGTATCAATTATATCAATAGAGTTGTTTATATTTTCTATTTTTAAAGATGTATCAAATCCATTTATAATATTATACAAATCTTCAAAATAATATCCCATAATATATTCTAATTGTTTAACAATATATGTGGCTTTTTTTATATTCATATCTTTTATTTGCCATGCTGAATTATTTAAACCTATATACATCATTGTTGGATGAGGAAATTTTTTAGCATATCTATACCCATCTAAAAAAAGTCGTGATGCTTTTATTTTATCTCCTAAATTTGCGTATTTTCTTGCTTCTGAATATTTAATTACACATTTTTCGGCGTAATTTTTTTCGTATTTTTTGCTCCATTTTCTTATAACATATTTATTTTCATTAAAATTTGAGGCTAGAAGTTTTAGTCCTGGAACAATTATTCTTCTACCATATTGAGGAAGGTTTTTAAGATTTTTTTTAATAATAGTATATTCCTTTTTTGCATTATCGATATCATTTTTCAATATCAAAATTTCTATTTTATTCAATCTAGCTAATTCTCTTAAAATTTTTTTATCTGTTAAGTTGTTAACCTTTTCTGCGTATTCATAAGCTTTTTCTATATCATTATTCCATAAATATTTAAGATGTAATAAAAAAAATCTTATTGTATTATTATTTGTGGTTGATAATATATAATTTACTATTGGTTTTGAATAATATCCGTGTTCAATAATATTAATGATCTTCTTTTGTTGCATATAATCCTCCTAATATTTGTTTTTTATTAATAAATTCCATTCGATAGTATCTTTTATAGTTTCGAAAATAGGTCTTGGGCTATATCCTAATTCTTTTTCAGCTTTCTTATGAGAATATTTATAAAATTTTTGTAATACTTGTACGCTATATGGGCTAAAAGATAGATTTTTGTCTTTTGAAGAAAGGTAATTAAGCAAAGTAAAATAGGAAATAATATATGAGTTTATTGGTGAGATAAACTTAACTTTTATATTTTTTTTAGTTATTAGATTTAAATAGAAGAATATTTTACGCATAGATATATTTTCACCACTTAAAATATATCTTTTATTCTTCTTTTTTGATGCTTTAATTATACCATCTACAACATCTCTTACATCAACAAAATCAAAAGCGCCATCAATAGAATATTTGATTTTCCCTTTTAAATAATCTCTAAAAACTTTTGTTATTTCAGAATTTTTATAATCATATGGTCCCATTATTCCCGAAGGAAAAATTATAGTAGCATTAATTTCATTGTTTTTTACTGCATTTAAAACCTTTAATGTTGCAATAGCTTTTGATTTTCCATATGCTCCAGTTATTTTTTTGGGATCAATAGGAGTATTTTCATCTATTGTTGCACCTCTTTCAATTTCTGCAAAAGCATGAACTGAACTTACATATAATAGTTTTTCAACCTTATTTTCTTTCATTGCTTTAATAATATTTTCAACACCACCAATATTTATAGAATATACTAAATCATCTTTCCATGGTAAAATAGATATTATAGCAGCCAAATGATAAATTAAATCTACTCCCTTACTTGCTTTTTTTAGATCTTCGTAATTTCTAATATCTCCATAATAAATATCTATATCCATTCCATCAAAGATACTTGTATCATCATTTGGTAAAACAAAAATCCTTATTTTTTCACCCATTTCGTATAATTTTTTTACTAAGATATTTCCAATATGTCCAGTTGCCCCAGTAATTAAAATCATATAATTCACCCCTTATATATTTTAATAATCCTATAGAATCCATTTGAAATAATATCAAGATCCTCTTTAGATGCTTTTGACATGAAGTCATTAAACATGATTTCAAAGTTTTTTAATGTTTCATTATATACTCTTTCCCCTTTTTTCGTTAACTTAATTAATATAATTCTTCTGTCTTCTGTACTTCTAATTCGTTTTACATAATTATTATTTTCTAAATTATCAATAATATTAGTTATATTACTTTTAGTAGTCGAAAAATGATCTGCTAACGAAGTCATTTTTTGAGGGCCTTTTATTCCAATGTATAACACTATATAGAATTCTAAAGTTTTTAATTGTTCAGCTTCAGAATAATCTGATATTATTTTTGTAAAGTTTGATATAAAATCAAAAGTTATTTCAAAAGTGCTTTTGAAATCTAATTCCATATAATTCCCTCCTTATTGTCAATTATTTAGACTGTTAAAAAAATAAATAGTTCAAAAATTTAACTATTTTAATATGTTTGATTTTTAATTATTTTATGTTAAAATATTATATAAAAGAGATGTTTATTAATAATTATATAAAAAATATAAATATCAAATTGGGGGAAATATGAGGAAGAGTATATACATTATAATAATACTTTTAATCATTTTATTGTTTTTAAAACCAATAAAAGTAAAATTAAATATAATTATACCTATGAATGAAATACAGTATTATGTTGAAATTAATGATAAAAAATATGAAAAAAAGGATTTTTGGTTATATCCTGGTAAGTATACGATAAATATAGTATTTGGTAAAAATAAAATAAGTAAAGAACTTAAAGTGTCGTTCTTTAAGTTTTTTATGGAATATAACATTTATATACCCAAACCAGAAATAGAGGTATTATATAATTACATAGATTATGATCAAATTAAGGTCAAATTAAAATCAAAAAATTATAAGATAGATTATTGGGAAATAAATTATAATAATTTTGAGCATAAAACAACATTAGATGAGTATATTTTATTTATTTCTCCGTACGAAAACGGTAAGCTAAATATTAGAGGGTATATACAAGGTATAAAAATATATGAAAAATCATTTAATTTAATTTCGCAATTATCTGGAATAAAAGATTATAAAGTGACTATAGAAGATTATGTGGAAATAGAATTGTTTTTAAGTAATAAAAAAATAAATCCGGTAAAATATGAAATATACAAAGATGGAAAATATATTGAAACTATAGATGGAAATATATATAGAGATAAAATTTCATATGATGAAACAAAGTATGAAATTATTCCTATTTATCCAAATGGATTTAAAGGGAAAAAAACAGAAATAATAAAACCTAAGTTAGTTGAAATTCCAGAAAAGATAAATAAAAAAGAAATTAATATTGATAAATTTCAAAAAATTAATTTAAATGGGAAAGAGTATTCCCCTGAAAATTTTATTGAAGGAGAAAATGAATTAAATATAAAAATAAATGAAAATGTTGTTTGGAATAAAAAAATTTATTTAGATTCCATTGCACCTAAATTAGAAGAATATAAATTAAGATATGATAATAAATTTTATTTAGAATTAAAATCTAATGAAGAATCAACATATGAATTATTAACTGAAGAAAGTACATATGTTTTTGAAAAACCATATATAGAATTTGAAAGTGTAGGTAAAGTCGCAACTTTAACATTATATGATGATTTAAGTAATGCTAGTAGTCCAATAATAATTGATTTAAATCCATATCCGAAATATTCAATTGAAGATAATAAAAGTATTAATCTAAAATTTGAGAAAGATTTTCCTGCAATATATTGTGAGTTGAGAATTTTAGATGAAGAAGAAAATATGATTTCTAAAATAGATGTAAAGAATATAAACGAATTTTCTTTTTCTAATCTTTTACCAGGAAAAGAATATAGGTTTATATTATATATTGATTCAAAATATCAGAAAGAAATATATAGAAAAATAACAAAACCAAAATTACCTAATATAAAAAGATTTAAAAATACTGATGTTGGTGTATTTGAATTGGAATATTTTGATTCATATAAATATAATTATTATAAGATTGAAATAGATGATTATATAAAAGAGGGAGTATTTGAAGAGAATAAATTAATTTTTGATATTCCTCTTGAAAAGTTAACTCATGAAGGTACATTATCATTATGGAGAGAGTTTAAAGAATTAAAGACAGAAAAAATTAAATTAAAAATAAAAGATACATTTTTGTATGGAAAGAAATTATATAAAACATTGCCTGAAAATTTAAATGAGTCCGTGTATATTATATCTGATAATTTAATTATTAATGAGTTGAGTGTAGTAGGGGTTGTGGAATTTAAAGTATTCCCAGAAAAAAGTATAATTGTTAATGGTCCGATTAAATTTAAAGATAATAATTCTAAGATAATTATTAAGTCAATAAAAGATTATTTTCAAGGAGTAGTATTAAATTACTATTCATTAAGTAATATTGAGATATATAATGCTAATATTGGAATATATGCAAAAAATGAATTTGATTTATATAATTTAGTAATTAAAAAGTGTAACATAGGGATAAGTGGTTCTTCTGGTAATGCATATAATGTTATATTATATGATAATAAAAAAGGTATTGAAGTCTCAAATGGTATTATTGAAATAAAAAATTCACTGTTTTTTGATAATGAAATGACATTCAATTTCTATAATTCTAATGCTTATTTGTATAATATATCAGTAGCTGATTCTATATTAGATATAGATTCATATGGTTCAGTATTAAAAATTAAAAATAGTTCATTTTTAAATAGTATAGAATCTATAAATAGTAATAAAAGTACTGTATTAATAACGTATAGTGAATTTAAAAATAATAAAAGATCAATTAAGTCAGTAAATGATATGAATTTGAATATTCAAAATAGTGAATTTGTAAATAATAAAATATCATTAGATATATTTAAATCACCTTTTAATATAGAAAATTCAAACTTCTCAAATAATGAAAAAGCTATAATATTTTTTAATTCTGAAAATGATCTAGAGATTAAAATTAAAGGTTCATATTTTGAAAACAACAAAATAGATATTTATTTAGAAGGAAGCAATAATGTATATGTTGAAAATACTAAAATTAATAATTATTTTGATGGTACAATAGAAGAAACATGGACAAATGAAAGAGGGGAAATATTTAAGAGAGGAAAAATTATTGAAGGAGGAAAAGAATGAAAGCAATAATATTAGCAGGTGGTTCTGGAGAGAGATTTTGGCCATTAAGTACATCTAAAAAACCTAAACAATTCTTAAAAATATTTTCTGAAAAATCATTAATAAGGGAAACATTTGAAAGATTAGCATTTAAATTAGATCCAAGTGATATTTTTGTTGTGACAGCAGAAAAGTATAAAGAAGAAACATTAAAAGAATTACCAGAATTAAATGAAAAAAATGTATTATTAGAACCAGTTGCAAGAAATACTGCAGCTGCATGTTTTTTAGGAACATTGGTAGCTAATAAAGGAGAGGTTGTATTTATTTTGCCTGCAGATCATTATATACCAAATAAGGAAAAATTTTGGAGAACAGTTGAAAAAGGAATATATGCAGCAGAAAAATATAATGGATTAATAACAATGGGAATTAATCCAACAAGACCAGAAACGGGATATGGTTATATTGAATCAGGAGAAGAAATAGAAGAAAATATATTAAAAGTGAAAAGTTTTAAAGAAAAACCAGATTATAATACTGCAATTGAATATTTAAAAGAAGGAAATTATTATTGGAATAGTGGTATGTTCTTTTGGAAAAAAGATGTATTCTTAGAAGAAATGAGAAAATATAATGAGGATATATATAATAATATGATTAATTTAAACCCAAATAATATTGAAGAATTACATATAAAATATCCCGAAATTAGAAAAATAAGTATTGATTATGCGTTAATGGAAAAATCTGAAAAGGTGTATACTGTTAAAGCAGAATATGAATGGTCAGATGTTGGAAATTGGGTATCTGTAAGAGAAATGGAAGGTTATTCTGATAATAATAACAATGTGCATCTTGTTGATAGTAAAAATGTTTTCGTTAAATCAAATAAAAATGTAGGTGTTGTTGGGTTAGAAAATATAATAATAATAGAAACAGAAAATGGTTTGTTGGTTGCAAAGGAAGATAAAATAAATGATATAAGGGAAATTGTAAATCAATTAAAAGAAAAAGGTGAGTTTTAAAAACTCACCTTTTTATAATATATTTTTAACTTTATATTATATAAATATTCAATTGTAGTTTTATCATTCTTAATATTTGATTGCTATATAATAATTGAATATAAAGAAAGGAGGAGGTTATATGAGTATTAAAACTAAAGTATGGTTATTAGTTTTAATTTTATTAGTTTCACAGTTTGTAATTTATATTTTAAACAACAACTTCTTATCTTCTATTTTGAATAATGAAAAACAGCTTAGTGAAAGATATATATTGAATATGAAAAACATAGGAATAAACTCCACTAGTTTTATGGAATCTAGAAAATTAGTAGCAGAATATTTAGCTTTTAATGATAAAAAGCTAAAATTAAATGCAGAAGAAAAGATGAAAGAAGTAATAGATAATATATCAAAAATGAATTTAGATAAAGATCTGATATCGATAAAAAATAAAGCGATAGAAGATATTTCAGCATATTTAAATTTGCTAAAAAGTTATAATTCTGTAGAAGATATAAAAAGTGATGCAGATAATTTTAGAAATATAGGATCAAATGCAATAACTTCTTTTAATAAACTTCAAGAAAGTATTAATGAAAAAGCAGATAAGATAATGGCTAATAATTATTATTATATTAATAAGGCAAAAAGATTTGGTATTATTATTATAATATCTACTCTAATTATAGGGTTATTTGCTTCTATTATATTAATTGGAAATATTATAAAGGTATTAAATATATTAATGAATTATGCTAAGAGATTATCAGAAAAAGATTTTACAGTTGAAATTCCAGAAATAAAAACAAAAGATGAATTTGGAAAATTAATAGAAATATTCAAAGAAATGCATTCTCAAATAACAAAAGATATGATACAACTAAAAAATGAAAGTGTTATTTTAGCAAATTCTATGAAAGAAATTGTTGATGAAATGAATGTATCTTCAAATTCATTACAAGATGTAACGGTGGCTGTAAATAATATTTCAACTGAGATGGAAAATGTAACAGCAGCGGTAGAAGAAACAACGGCATCAATAGAAGAGATTTCATCAGCTACAAAATTAATAGCAGATAATGCAACGGAAGCGGCAGAATTTGGGCATTTATCTACAGAAGAAGCAGAAAATGCAGGAATTACAGTAAGAAGTTCTATAGAAAAAATGAAAGAAATAACAGAAGTTACAAAAGAAATAGAAAAAGTTATTAAAGAGTTTAATGAAAGTGCTATGAAGATAAGTGATTTTGTTGATACAGTTGCAAATATTGCTGAACAAACAAATTTATTAGCTTTAAATGCCGCGATAGAAGCAGCAAGAGCAGGAGAAGCTGGTAAGGGTTTTGCTGTAGTTGCTGATGAAGTTAGGGTATTGGCTGAAGAGAGTAGAAAAGCTGCTAATGAGATTAGAGAAGTTGTTGAAGGGATACAAACAGTTTCTAATGAAGCCATGAATGTTTCTAATGTAATAAATGAAAAAGTAAAAGAGGGATCTAAATTATCAAATGAAGCAGGAGAAAACTTAGAAAAAATATTAAAAGCAATAAAAGATATTACTTCAAAATTAGAAAGTATTGCAGCAAGTGTTGAGGAACAAACAGCTGCAATTGATGAGATTGCAACTGCAATGACAGAATTGACAGAAAATACGACAAAAATTAATTCTTCTGTTCACGAGATAAATGCAGCAACTGAAGAACAAACTGCAAATATAGAAAATGTGGTTGCGGGAGCTAATGAAATGATAGAACTTTCTAATAGATTAATGTTTATTGTAAAACAATTTAAATTAAACGAATAAAGGTTGTGGGAATTTGAAAAAAATAGGACTAATAATTATATTATTATTTCCATTATTTAGTTTTTCACTAAAAATAGGTATATATTATAATCCTCCTAAGATAATTGATAGTAAAACAGGAATTTTTCCAGAAATATTAAATTATATATTTAATAATGAGAAAATAGAATATGATTATATTTTTGATTCATTTCCAGAGTTAATAAAAAAATTAGACAATGGATCAATTGATTCAATAGCATGTGTTGGATATTCTTTAGAAAGAGATGAAAAATATGATTTTAACAATGAAGCATTTCTATCAGATTGGGCTGTTGTATACATGAATAAAAATCAAAATATAGAAAATATATTTGATTTAGAAAATAAAAAAATTGGAGTTTTAAAAAAGGATATATATTATGAAGATGAGGAATTTGGAATTAAAAATAAATTAGAAAAATTTGGTATAAATGTTCAATTTGTTGAATTTTATTCATATGAGGGGATATTTAAAGCTCTTTCTGAAAACAAAATAGAAGCTGGTGTTGTAAATAGAACATTTGGATTGTTGAATTCGGAAAAGTATAAAGTGATACCTACAGATATAGTTTTTTCACCTATTAAAGTATTAATGATGTTCAGAAAAGATTATAATGAAAAAGAGAAAATAATAAAAATAATAGATAAAAATTTGAAAGATTTAAAAAAGAATAAAGATTCGTATTATTATGAAGTTATAAGCAGATACTTATATACTGAAAGAGTAGAAGAAATTCCAAAATGGTTAACATGGATGATATTAATATCACTAATTATTGTATTAATTTTAATTTTCGATTATTTTGTATTATTGAAATTAGTTGAAAAGAGAACTAAAGAGTTAAAAAGATTAAATATGATTTTATCAGTAAAAAACGATGAATTAGAATTATTAAATGAAAAAATAACGAAACAAAATGATGAGCTAAGGTTATTATATACTCATAATGAGAATTTGCAAAAATCATTAAAATTATTGATAAAATTAATGTCGGATGTTGGTAATGTAGAGTATATTTCTGAAAATGATTTTGTATTAAGATTATTAGAAACTCTAAAATTTATTATTCCTGGATTTAGATATAATAAATTAATAAGGGTTGAAGATAATTCAAATATAGTAATTGTAGAATCTATGTCAGAAAAAGGATCATTTGAAGAAATATTAGAACTTTCTGATAAATTAAAATATATTATGAATTTTGAAATAGATGAAAAATTGGAAAAAGAGACAATTAAAGATGTATTAGAATCATTTAAAATATTAGCTAAAATATTTTATAAAATAAAGAATGAAGCAAAAATAGAAGAATCTTTAAGAGATGATATAATCCGTGCATTAATTACTTTTTTAGAACAGCATGATGAATATACTAAGAATCATTCAAGAAATGTGGCAGATTTAGCGGTTAATATAGCAGAGGAAATGAATTTAGATAAATCATATATTAGAAAAATATATTTAGCTGGGTTATTGCATGATATTGGAAAATTATTAATTCCATTAGAAATATTAAATAAAAACGGGCCTCTTACTGATAATGAATATGATATTATAAAAAAGCATCCAATAATTGGTTATAATGCATTGATAAAAACAGAAAGTTTAAAAGAAATAGCTATTGGAATTAAGCATCATCATGAAAGATATGACGGAAAGGGTTATCCAGATGGATTAAAAGGGAGTGGAATACCTTTAATGTCGCAAATTATTTCTGTTGTAGATGCATGGGACGCAATGATGACAAAAAGAGCTTATAGAGATCCATTGGGTAAAGAAAAAGCTATAAAGGAAATAGTTAATAATTCAGGAAAACAATTTTCGCCAGAAGTAGTAAAAGCATTTATAAAAATAATCCAGGAGTAATTTCCTGGATTATATAATAGCTTTTTTCCAATTTCCGAATCTAACAAATAACCACGCAATTATTAATGCCAAAATATTACTAATTATCATAGCATAAAATATTCCCATGAATCCCCAACTTTTTGCCATAATTGCTATTAACGGAACTCTAATGCCCCATAATCTCGCAATATCAACAATCATTGATTGACCAGTTCGTCCTGCTCCGATTAATGTATTTACAAAAACTCCCATAGATGCAAAAAAAGGAAGAGAGAATGATACATATTTAAAAAAGATATTACCAATTTCAATTACTTCAGGTTCATTAATAAAAAACTTGGTTAAATGTGATCCAAACAAAAAAGTTAATGTGCTTAAAAAAGCGACAATTGTAAAGTTTATGACAAAAGCAGTTCTAACAGTTTTTTCTGCATTATTAATTTGATTAGCACCTAAAAATTGACCAATCATAGTAGTAACAGCAGCACTTATACCAAATGAAATCATTGTAATTAAATTTATTATTCTATTACCAATTCCATATGCACTTACAACAGAAGGGCCAAATGCTGAAACAAAACCCATAATAACTACAAATCCTAAAGATGTAATTGTATGACTTAAAGAACCTGGAAATCCTATAACAAATATTTTTCTTATAATATTCCAATCAGTTTTTAAGTCTTCTAAATGTACCTTAAATTCTCTTTCTCCCTTGAAAACAAGATAAGATGATGTTAAACCAATAAATATTCTTGAAATTGTTGTTGCCCAAGCTGCACCCACTACACCCATTTTAGGTATTGGACCAAATCCAAAAATCATAATAGGATCTAAAATTGTATTTAATAATGTTGAATAAAACATCATATGCATAGAGAATTTTGAGTCGCCCCAACCTCTTAAGATAGAGCTAGAAATATTAAATAAAAATGCAAAAGGCATACCAATCATAATTATATTAAAGTATTTTATAGCATATGGAATTACTTCTTTACTGCTTTCATCTGTAACTAAGGAAATAACTTTATCTGAAACTAAAATACCCATTAAAGCTAAAGTAAATCCTAAAATTATAGCAACTAAATATGCTTGACCAGATGTTTTTTGAGACATTTTTTTGTTTTTTGCCCCTGTGTATTGAGATACTAAAGATACAGTAGCATTTGAAAAACCTATAGTAAAAGCAATAAAAACAAAGATTAATGGCCAGGTTATTGTTGTAGCCGAAAATTCAATTTTGCCCACTTTTCCCAAAAAGTATGCATCAACAATATTATACATAGTTTGCATTAAATTAGAGACAATCATTGGCCATCCTAAAAGAAATAATGACATAATAATGGAGTGATTAAATATATCAACCTTATTATTTTTCTGCGACATAATATCCTCCTTATTGTTCGGTTTGCTAATTATTATATCATATATAAATTTAATTGTCAATTAAACCCATTATAGCTGCCATTCTTCCAGTCTTTTTTTCTTTTCTATATGAGAAAAATAAGTCTGTATTGGTATAAGTATCAATATTTGAATTTAAAATATTTTCTTTTTTTATTCCAGCGTTGACAAGAGTATATTCAATAGCTTTCCAAATATTAATTAGATATTTTTTATCATTTTTTTTCTTTATAATATCTAAATTATTTGGGAATGTATATTCAAATATTTTTTTTACATCTTCTCTTACTTCAAAACTATTTGGTCCAATAGAAGGACCTAACGCTACTAAAATATCTTCTGGGTTGCTATTGTATATATTCATAATCTTTTTAACAGTTTTTTCTGCTATTTTTTTGATGGTACCCTTCCAGCCAGAATGAGCTAATCCAATAACTTTTTTATTTGGATCAAAAAAATATATAGGAGTACAATCAGCATATAATGTAATTAATACTATATTTTTTTTATTTGTAATTAATGCATCAGCGTTTTTTACAGTTCTATTGAATAAAAAATTACTAGACTTATAGCTCTCATCAATTACTAAAACGTTGTCTTCATGTATTTGATTAGATAGTACAAAGTCATGAATATTTAAATTAAATACTTTAGCTAAATGTTCATAATTTCGATATATTTTTTCTAGTGGAGTTTTAGTATTTGTTCCTAAATCAAAATTATTTGGAATTCTAGTGGTAAATAAATGGAATAAATAATTAAATTTTTCAAATGTCGGTATAGTTAAGTACATTAAATCCTCTTTTTTGCTTAAGTTAAAGTTTCCAATTTTCATTTTTACACCCTCTTATATTTCCATTTTCCTTGTTTGTAAAAGTACATAGCGATAACAAATTCAAATAAATCACCAAAAACAAAAGATAACCATACCCACAATACAGGTAAATGCATTATGTTTATAAACAGAAATAATAATGGAATTTGAACAAACCATCTAGATCCAAGACTCATGAAAAAGTATGGGGTATTATATCCAGAACCAGGAAATACAATTCCTATACCAAAAGCATACGATACAAATAATAATCCCAAGGAACCAAAAACTAAGAATTCAGATCCATATTTAATTACCTCGGGATCACTACTAAATAATCCTATTATATTTTCTGAGAATAGGAATACAATAATCATGAAGATTAAAGTTAATGCAGTTGTTGTAATAGCAGAAATTTTAGCAGTTTTTTCTGCCCTATCAATCTTTTCTGCGCCTAATGATTGACCAACAATAGCAGAGCCACCCATTGACAAACCAACTAAAGGCATAAAGGCGAGGCCGAATATTCTACCAGCAACAGTATAACCAGAAACAACTGATGTGCCGAAAATAGAAATAAAATATAATATTATAGTCATAGACATTTGTCTAGCAAAAACTTCTAATCCATTTGGAAGACCTATGGTTAACAATTTTTTATCTATTTCCCAATTAAGTTTAAATAACCCTTTTATTGAAGGTTTTATACCTCTTTTCCCACTAAATAAGATATAAAATCCAATTAAAAATGCAATGCTTTGAGAAATAATTGTAGCAATAGCAGCACCTTTTATACCAAGGCCAAACCCAGGGACATTTACAAAAGGTATATTATCAAAGATTAAAATTGGATCTAATAAAACATTTAATATACTAGCAAAAATCATAATGTTCATAGGTGTTTTGGAATCGCCGATATTTCTTAGTGCTGTATTTACAGAAAATGATGAAAACATTATTGGTAAAAAGAACACTCTTATATATCCATAATCTAAACCATATTGAATAACAGTATCGTCAGCAAAAATTTGTAATATTGGTTCCAAGAAAAAAGCAAAAAATATAGATCCAATTAAAGCAACAAAAAATTTAAAAGCGATTGTTTGTTCTATGGCTAAGTTTGTTTTTTTAATATCTTTTCTTCCATAATTTTGAGATATTAAAGATATAGAACTAACTCCTATTATTTCATTTAATGCTTCTACAACCCAAAAAACTGTAGAAAAAATACCTACACCAGCGATTGCTTCTTTAGATATCATACCTATCCAATATATATCAACAAGATCATATATCATTTGGAAAGTAAATCCTATTGAAGTAGGTATAGACATTAATAATAACTCTTTAAAAATACTGCCTCTTGTAAGATCTTTTGCCATAATTCACCTCTCATATATAAAATCCCAATTTATTATATCATTAAACATATAAAATTTTAAAATTGTTAATAAAACTAACTAAATTTTATAGTATAATAAATATATAGTTAGTAAGACTAACCATGAGGTGATATAATGTATAAATTATTGTATTATACTTTTTTAAGCAGTTTGGCGCAATCAACATATAGAATTGTATTTAATCTTTTTCTAAGAGATATAGGATATAGCAATACTTTTATTAGTCATATTACTTCATTAGAAATGTTAAGCTCAGCTTTTTTAGGATTAATTATAGGTGTTTTAGGAGATAAATACGGTAAGAAATTAATGTTAATAATATCTTCAATAAGTTTTGCATCAATAACTTTTCTAAGGGTGATATTCCCGTTAGAAAATGTTTTAATATATACAGCTTTAATAAATGGTGGTTTTTTGACCTCTAGAATGTTATTGTTAGATTCATTGATTGTTGATATAACCAATCATGATAATAGGGGAAAAGCCTTCGGATATAATTTTGGAATATTTATGGGAAGTGGAGTTTTAGGAAATTTAACAGGAGGAATAGTTGGAGATTTTTTGGGGTTAAGTACAGCTATGATAATAACAGGAATTGTTCATTTATCTTCAAATATATTCTTGTTATCAGTTGAAGAGAGTAAAAAAGATAATATAGGAATTAGAAATATATTTAATATAGGGGACTTTGATAAAACTCAATTACATATTTTAAAGTATCATTTATTAAGAACTTTCTTAATAGGTTTTGGCGCAGGGTTATTTGTCAATTTCGGTAATGTAATATTTAAAGATTTATTTAATATGCAACCAACAATGATTGGTATAGCACTTGCTATAGCTCAATTTGGAGCATCGTTGGGATCAGTATTTTCTTCTAAAATATCAAAAAGATTTGGTGCGTATAATTATATGTGGATTATGAATATTTTAGTAGTGCCTCTTTTGATTTCTTTTGCTTTTGTTAGAGATCCATATATTTTTACCGCATTATATGCATTAAGATTCTCTTTTATGAATATGACAAATCCTGTTTCTTCTACTATTGTAATGAGTTATATCCCAAAAAATAAAACCACAACAGTCAGTGGTATAAGAAACTTTCTTAATTTTATAGCAAGATCAGTTTCAGCTTTAGTTTTTGGATATTTATCAGTAATTTCTAATGGATATACATATTTATTTTTAATAAGTGCATCTTTTTACTTTATTTCTCTAATTATAATGAAAATAATGTTTAGACCAATATTGGATGATGAAATATTCTTGAATTTGTATAAAAAATCAAAAACATAGAATATTATTCTTCGGAGTTTGTTATTATGTCATAAAATATATTAACAATATTTCCGTCAAATTGTTTCCAAGACATTCTTTTAAGTTCTTCTAAAGCCTGTTGTTTTGAAAGTGGAGTTTTATAAGGCCTTTCGCTAGTCATTGCATCAAAACTGTCAACCACGGCTAATATTCTTGATTCAATTGGAATATTTTCTCCACTTAATCCATCTGGATAACCTTTTCCATCATATCGTTCATGATGATGTTTGATTATTTTGGATATATATTGCATGTTTTCAACCTTATTTATTAATTCTTCACCTTTTACAGGGTGAAGTTTTATTTTTTCAAATTCTTCTGGTATTAATCTAGCGGCTTTATTTAAAATGGATTGTGGAACAAATATTTTACCTATATCATGTAATACCCCAGCCCAATAAATATGTTCAATTTTTTGTTTATCAAACCCCATTTTTTCTGCTATTAATGATGCCCAATTTGCAACTCTTTCAGAATGTCCTCTAGTATAATTATCGTAATATTCTAAAGCTTTAACTAAGGTTAAAGCAATATCTTTGTGAAATTTTCCTTCCTGTTTAATGAAATTCAGCATTTTTAGGAAACCAGCAAACATTTTTCCGAAATAATCCATTATTTTTGTATGATAATCTTCAAAAGAAGCTTCTGAACCATTATTTATATCCAAAGTAATAATTCCAAAAATTTCATTATTAAAGGCTATAGGAGTAATTAAAGTTTCTTTTAAATCTCCTCCATATTTCTTAAATTTTTCGAATTTTTCTTCTGACATAGTATTTGCATTAATATTATGAATTTGAGATATAATTTTTGCATTTTCAGGTATTATTAATTCTGAAGTTTTTAAATCTAACTCATTAATTTTTAAATAATCATATCCTTTAGCATAAACCATTTTAGCATTATTATCTTTATCAAATAAAAAGATAGAACCATTTTCTGCTGGTTCTATAATTTCAAGAGATAAATCTAATACCTTCTTTTCAAAATCTTTTTCCATTAATTTTGGAGTAGCAAAAAAAGAAGATAATTCTAAAGTTTTTAAAATAGAAGAATTCAATTTTTCAATTTTTTTATATGATTTTTCTAGTTCAGAATTAAGGCTTAATAATTCTTTTTCCTTTTCAAAATACTTTCTTTTAAATGTGTATCTGTCTATAATAACAGTTATTAACATAGATAGAAATATAAAAACAGAAATAATAAAAACAGTAGTACTTATATTATTAGTACTTGGATTAATTGAATTCCCATATAGAATTATAGATATTAAAATTGCTATAACTAAGGGAAAAACCTTTTTCATAATTCACCTACCTAGAAAAAAAGGGGAGAATCCCCCTTATTTATTTATATCAAAAGCCTTTAATGTAAATACAACGGAATTTGTAGTTATTTCTGTGGAATCAGAATAATCATCAGGACCGGCAAATGATACAGTTGAGAATAATACAGTGAATAAGAAAGTTAAAATAACGATTGTTTTTGTAATTTTTTTCATAGTATCACGCTCCTTTCTAATTTTCAATTATATTATACACTAAAACAAATGACATTCAACTTTAACAACCTCTAAAACTCTTATTATATATCTATTCTAACTGTACAAAAATATAGCATTTTGTAACATAATGTTTTTTAGGTTCATAACTTCCCATTTGCGAAAAAAAGTAGTATAATAACTAAAAGAGGTGTATATTATGAATGAAAAAAATAGAGAGATTTTTGAGATAATTTCTGATTATGGATCTTTTGCAAAACCATTTCTTAATTTAATGATTTTACGAACTAAAAAAAATAATGGATGGTATCATCTATTTAAAAGTTTGGAATTTAGTTGGAAAAATGAAAAAAGGAAAGCATTAGAAGAGGTGGAAAAAGGTTTAATATATAAAAATACAAAAACATTAAAATATTTATTGTTAGCAAAAGAATTATATTATTTAGCATATTTAAGAGATTATGTAAATGTGAAAAAAAATATTTATTTTTAAAAGAAAAATTATCTGATATTCCAAAAAAGTCTAGAAAACTAGTATCATCTGTTTTGATTAATGTGGAAAATATAATTAATTTGGATGAAAAGACAAGATTATGGGGAAAAGAATATGAAATGGACCCTTCTACAGAGGTATTTATAGATCTTGGAAAAGGAAGAAAAAAGGTTAATGAAAAAGATTTTAATGAAGCCTGGAAATACTTTAAAAAAGCATATATATTATCGAAAAAAATACCACATAGAATAGGTATAGTTAGTTCTTTAAATAATTGGTCATGGTATTTAAAGGAATATGATTTAAATAATGCTATTAAATTATCAAATGAATTGATGTATTATATGGGATATTATTTTGAAAATAATGAAAAACATTTTACATTTTTTGATACTTATTTTGAGATTAATAAATGGAATATAGAAAGTTTATATTCATACGCACCTATTATTAATTATTTCTGGGAAAAATTACCTGAAAGTGGAAAAAGAAATTCTAAAGAAAATTATGAATCAATGTTTAATATTTTAAGAAAGTTTATTATTAGCGAGAAATCTACATATATAAATACAGAAGAATTAAGAAATTGTATAAAAAATAATATAGCTAATATATCAGAAGCATCTAAAAAAATACATGTTTCTCGAAAAAGTCTTTCTGGTATAATAAATGGAAAGGTATTAGAAATAAAGGGAGACACATTAAAGAAAATCCTTTTGGGTTTAAATTTGGTTCCAGATATTAATTCACCAGAAGCTATTATTAATGAGTATGGGAAAATATATATAGAAAAAGCTTTTAAAGAAAGCGTTAATAAGTTAGAAAAAATGAATGTTGAAGAAAGAAAGAGATTATTTTTTAATACATATATTGCATGTATTAATAAACCTAAAATAGATATAGTACAAATAAAAAATTTAAATTTTGTCGATGATTTTAGCATAAAAAGGTTTATAATAGAAATGATTAAAGGTAATGAGTTTATTAATGCAAGAAAAAATTTAGTAGATCATTTCTTTTCAAAGATGAAGAAAAGTTCATATAATGAATTTATAAACATTTATTATTATGAATTAAATAAGCATGAAAAAGAATACATAGATGTATATATAAGAAATTATTCTAGATATGATATTAAATGGAATATAAGAATAGAAACACCAGATTTTTTAAGGGATTTTGTAGAAAAATATTCATTAAAAAAAATGCCAGCAACTTTAGCTTACTGGTATTATGAAAGTGGCTTTGAAAGAAAAAAATTATTAAATGTTATACAAAAATTTTAGGGGGGATATCATGGGCATAAAAATAGGAATTATTGGGGCAGGTAGTGCAGTATTTTCAATGCGTTTAGTAGCTGATATTTGTAAAACTCCAAAGTTAAATGGTAGTACTATTGTATTAATGGATATTGATGAAGAAAGATTAAATGCAGTTCATTTATTAGCAAGCAAAATAGTAGAGGAATTTGGCTCTGACATAAAATTTATTAAAACTACAAATTTAGAAGAAACAATTAAAGATTCAGATTTTGTAATTAACACTGCAATGGTGGGAGGACATGAATATTTAGAAAAAGCTAGAGCAATTGGGGAAAAATACGGATATTATAGGGGAATAGATACTCAAGAATTTAATATGGTTTCTGATTATTATACTATTTCAAATTTTAATCAATTAAACTTTGCATTTAATGTAGCAAAGTTAATAGAAAAATTATCACCAAATGCTTGGTTAATACAAGGAGCAAATCCAGTTTTTGAAATAACAACATTAATTTCAAGAGAAATACCAATAAAAATGATAGGTGTATGTCATGGGCACTATGGTGTAATGGAAATAATTGAAAAACTTGGATTAGATTATAATTTAGTTGATTGGCAAGTTGCAGGTTTTAATCATGCAATATGTTTAAACAAATTTGAATATAATGGAGAGGATGCATATCCATTATTAGATAAATGGATAGATGAGAATAAAGAATTAAAACCCAGAGATCCATTTAATGATCAATTGAGTCCAGCTGCAATTGATATGTATAAATTTTATATAAACACACAAAGAATACTCCGTCTTCTGTAAGGCGGAGATGAATTTGCAATTTTGGTACACTTATGTTATAACATTAGTGTTAATATATATATTGAAGGTGAAAAAATGATTTTGGAAACAAATAATCATTCTATCTTTAAATTAAATTACCACTTAGTTCTTGTAACTAAATACAGAAGAAAAGTTGTTAATGATACTATCTCAATGAGATTAAAACAGATTTTTGAACGTATTGGAGAAAAATATCTTAAAAGAATGGAATCACGATCAAGACCATATACACGTTTTGTTTTCTGCTCAACCTAATTCTGAATTATCTAAGTTCATTAATGCGTATAAAAGTGCTTCATCAAGAATTATCAAAAAAGAATTTCCTTGTATATAAACTTTGGAAGTCTGCTTTTTGGTCTAAAAGTTATTGTCTTTTAACAGTGGGCGGTGCTTAGAAATTCTTAAAGAATATATAAAGTCTCAAGGAAGTGATAAAAATGCTTCAAACTTACAAATTTCGCATTTACCCTACGAACGAACAGAAAGAAAAATTAAATAAGCATTTTGGTTCTACAAGATTTATATACAACTTCTTTTTGAACTACAACAATATAATGTATAAAAAACTTAATAAACCTACTAATTATTATATGTGGGCATCTGTTTTGATACAATTAAAGAAAACAAATAAATATTCGTTGTTAAACAAAAAAAATTTACAGGTTTTACAACAAACACTTAAAGATTTGGATAGAGCCTTTAAAAATCAAGGTAAATATCCTAAATTTAAGAAAAAGAAAAATAGACAAACAATACCACAACATATACAATTATATATTAAAGAAGATAATAATAAATATGGTTATCACCTAAATTTAAAGAAGGAATAAAAGTTCGTATTCATAGGAAATTACCAAATGAATATAAAATAAAAAATGCTACATTTGAAAAAACAACTACAAATAAATATTATGTTGCTATAGTTATAGAAGTTGCAGATGTAGAAATTAAAAACAAATCTAAAGAAATATTAGGTATAGATTTAGGTATTAAGAATACTGTTATATTAAGTAATGGAGAAAAATATAGTATTCCAGAGTTAAAAAAATATGAGAGAAGATTAAAAAGATTATACAGACAATTATCTAAAAAACAAAAAGGATCTAAAAATAAAGAAAAAGCAAGACTTAAATTATCCAAATATATAGAAAAAATAAATAATATAAAAAACGATTGGATCCACAAAACTACATATAAAATTGTCAGCGAAAATCAAGTTGGAAAAATAGCTATAGAAGATTTAAATGTAAAAGGAATGTTGAAAAATCATTATATTGCAAAGTCAATACAATGGCAATCATGGAACAAATTCATAACAATATTAAAGTATAAAAAGATATGGTATTGAATTAAAAAAGATAGACAGATTCTATGCATCAAGTCAGATATGTTCAGTATGTGGAAACAAAAATACAAAAGTAAAAAATTTGAATGTAAGACAATGGGAATGTCCTAAATGCGGAACAGTACACGATAGAGACATAAATGCAGCTATTAATATAGCTAAATATGCTTAGCTATAATAAATTAGTAGGGCAGGGACTGTCCGAATTTACGCCTGCAGACTATGCTCTGGCGGCGGAACTTGTAAGAGGTCTACGAGTCATCATAGGTTGAAACAGGAAGCCATAACTTCTTACAAAGTGTAAAGTTATGGTAGTTCACATCCAAGAATGATAAGAATGGATATGGCGTTAGAAGCATTTTTAACGGGAGATATTAAATTATTAGAAGAATTTTTAATTAGAGATAGAAGAACAACATCATACAGTCAAGTAAAAAACGTTTTAGAAGAATTAATGAATTTACCAGAAAATCAAGAGATGAAAAAACATTATATGAAATAATTTTCATATAATTGATTTTTTAGGAACAACAAATTAACATTATGAAAGTATAATTCCCATTAATATTAAGGGGGTATTTTTATGAATGGTTATACTAAAAATATCAATAATTATTTGTTATATAGATTATTTTTAAATTTAAGAATAATTGGTCCCATTTTAATACCGTTTATGCTACTTAAAGGGCTAAATTATTCTGAAATTATGTTGCTTCAATCAATATTTTCTATTTCTGTATTCTTGTTCGAAATTCCAACAGGTACTTTAGCAGATAAACTTTCTAGAAAAGTTTCATTGTTTTTATCAGGAATATTTTTTGCATTGGGATTGATATTATATATAGTTTTTAAAAACTTTTTTGTATTTGCAATAGCAGAAATTATTTTTGGGATAGGTATTACATTATCAAGTGGAGCTGATACGGCATTATTATACGAAAGTTTAAATGGATTAGGAAGAAAAAAAGATTTTCAAAAAATTGAAGGGATAAGTAATTCTTATGTATTTATTTCACAAGCTTTTGGTTCTATCTTAAGTGGTTTTCTTTATAAATATAATCCCTTTTTACCTTTTTGGATTAGTGTTTTAAATGTAATTATCGCATCAATAATAGCATTAGGGTTTATTGAAACAGATAGGGAAAAAAGTGAGCATAAGTATATTATCCATGTGTTTAAAAGTTTTAATATAGTATTAAAAAAACCGAGAATATTATGGGCTATTATATATTCGTTGGTCATGGGATTATTATTTAAAACAGGGTTTTGGTTATATCAACCATATTTTTCCCATGTTGATATAGATATTCAATATTTTGGTATTATATTTTTTATTTTTAATATTATAGCTGCAATATCATCAAAGTATTTGGTTTCTCTTTTTAGTGAGATAAGGCCACGGAAAATTTTATTGTCATTGATTTTTTTAATGTTTTTGAGTTTTATATTACCGGCGATATTTGTATCAAAATGGGCAATATTTTTTTTAGCTTTGCAACAAATAGTTAGAGCTATGGATAGACCAACTATGAATTTCTATATTAATCATCAAGTAGAGGATAAATATAGAGCTACCGTTATTTCTATGGTAAGTTTAGTAGCTAATTTAAGTTTTGCATTATTATCACCATTAATAGGATTATTATTGGACGAAAAAGGAACTATTACAACATATCTAACATTGAGCGTTATGTCAATTATTGGATTTTTCATACTTTTTAATTTAAGAAGAAAACAAAAAAAATTAAAATGATTATTATATGCATATGAAATAAATATAATATATTGTGAGGTGATACAATGAAAGAAGCATTAATATCTAAACCAATTTTTGTAGAAAAAGTATGGGGAGATGAAAGATTAAATAATATATTTAATAAAAAAGATATGGATAAAATAGGTGAAGTATGGTTATTTTCAGGGGTTCAAGGTAATGAAACAGAATTAGTGGGATTAGAAAGTGGAAAAAATTATGGAAAACCATCGGGAATTATAAAAGAATTAATAGGGAAAGATTTTCCAAGAATTCCATTATTATTAAAATTAATATCAACAACACAATGGCTTTCAATTCAAGTACATCCAGATGATAAATATGCAAAAGAATTAGAAAATGAACCATGGGGGAAAACAGAAGCGTGGTATTTTTTGAATGAATCAAATGAGATATTTATTTCCAATGATATTGAAAATAATAGAAAAGCAATAGAAACTCAAAATTGGGACTTTAAACCAATGAAATTAAAAAAAGAAGACTTGTTATTTATTCCAGCAGGAGTAGTGCATACATTGGGGCCTAATTCTATGTTGCTTGAAATACAGCAAACATCTGATTTAACATATAGATTGTACGATTGGGGAAGACCAAGAGAAATTCATATAGAAAAAGGCAAAAAGGTTTTAAAAGATAGTCCTTATGTTATTGTTAATTCACCTAAGGAATTTAAGACACAATATTTTAATATAAAAAGAGTAAAAAATGAGATTGTTAAAGGTTTTTCTATACATGTATCTTTAAAAGATTATAGAACAATAATAATTCCTCATAATGTAGAATATAATATATCAGAAGAAGGAATGTTATTTTTTCTTTAAATGTTAAAATCTTTAACTAAATACGATTAGATAAAAAGTAGGGCGTTGAAGCCCTGCTTTTTGTAATTTCCTTAAATATAACTAGCAAAAACACATCTTGAATTATGTAAAATTAAGTATTATAATTACTATGAAAAAAAATTCAAGGAGGAAATGTTATGGATCTATCAAATTTTATTGCTTTTTTTTCCAATAGTGGATTTGCATATTTTACATGGCAGCATATATTAATGTTATTTATAGGCTCTTTGTTGATTTATGTAGCGATAGTTAAACATGCAGAACCTCTGCTTTTAATACCAATAGGGTTTGGTATTATATTGGCAAATATTCCACCAGAAATAACTGGATTATTAAATCCTCCTGTTGGAGATCAAGTTGGCGGATTATTGTGGTATATCCAAAGAGGAATGTTTTTAGGTATTTATCCTCCTTTAATATTTTTGGGTATTGGAGCATTAACGGATTTTTCATATTTAATAGCAGATCCTCGTTTAATCTTTTTAGGAGCAGCTGCTCAAGTTGGTATTTTTGGAACATTTATTGTTGCTAATTTATTAGGATTTGATATACATAGCGCAGCTTCTATAGCAATAATAGGTGGTGCTGATGGTCCAACTTCTATATATTTAGCATCTAAGTTTGCACCAGATTTATTAGCAATAATTGCTATAGCAGCATATTCATATATCGCATTAATTCCTATTTTACAACCTCCTGTATCTAAACTACTTACAACTAAAGAAGAAAGAAAAATTAGAATGAAAAGAATGAGACATGTTAGTCAAAAAGAAAAAATTATTTTCCCAATAGCAACTACAATTGTTGTTGCTATATTAGTTCCAAAAGCATTATCCTTAGTTGGGCTTTTAATGTTAGGTAATTTACTTAAAGAATCTGGAGTTACTAAAAGATTGGCAGAAGCTGCATCTAGATTTATTTTAGATACAGTTACTATATTATTAATGTTGGCTGTTGGTAGTACTGCAAGGGCGGACGTATTTTTAAAACCAACAAGTTTAAAAATCTTTTTATTAGGTGCAATAGCGTTTATTATTGCAATGATATCAGGAATATTCTTTGCGAAATTAATGAACTTATTTACAAAGAATAAAATTAATCCTTTAATAGGTGCTGCAGGAGTATCAGCTGTACCGGATTCTGCAAGGGTTGCTCAAACTGTAGCTCAATCAGAAGATCCAAGTAATTTTATACTAATGCATGCAATGGGTCCAAATGTTGCAGGGGTAATAGGGTCAGCTGTTGCAGCTGGGGTCTTTTTATCAATTCTATCATAAGAGGTGAGAAAATGGGGAAAAAGAGCTTTACTGTTGAAATAAATTACTCACTATGTAAAAAGTGTGGTATTTGTTATAACGTTTGTCCAACAAAGACATTAGGCTCAGCAGAATTAGGAAAACCAATTGTACAAGATATAGATAAATGTATAGGATGTTTAATGTGTGAAAGACTTTGTCCTGATATTGCAATTAATGTAATGGAAAAGGTGGTTGAAAATAATGGGTAGAATAGTATTTATGCAAGGGAATGAAGCAGTAGCATTAGCTGCAATAAAGGCGGGTTGTAGATTTTATGCTGGATACCCAATTACTCCTTCTACAGAAGTTGCTGAAGTTATGGCTAAGGAATTGCCTAAAGTTGGAGGTAGATTTATACAAATGGAAGATGAAATTGCAAGTGCTGCAGCAATAATAGGAGCATCTTTAGCTGGTGTAAAGTCAATGACAGCAACAAGTGGTCCGGGATTTAGTTTGATGCAAGAAGCATTGGGATATGCTATCATGACAGAAACTCCATGTGTTTTTGTTGATGTTATGAGAGGCGGTCCAAGTACAGGACTTCCAACTAAACCATCTCAAGGAGATATTATGCAAATTAGATGGGGAAGGCATGGAGATCAACAAATAATAGCATTATATCCATCCACTGTTGAAGAAGCTTATAAATATACAATAAAAGCGTTTAATTATGCGGAAAAATATAGAACACCTGTAGTTTTAATTATGGATGAAACTTTAGGGCATATGAGAGAAAGTTTTTATTTGAGTGATGAATATGAAAATCCAGAGATAATACAAAGATTATCTGATTCGGAAATTGAGGAAGAAGATTTATTCCATCCATTTGGATTCCAAGAAGAAAATTCTCCAGTTAATCCATTAATAGAAATGGGTAAGGCTAGATTCCATGTTTCTGGATTAGTTCATGATGAAACAGGTTTTCCAGTTGGTTCTACAGATGTGGCAGATAAGGTTATTAAACATTTAGATTCAAAAATAAGATTATATACTGAAGAAATAGCATTATATGATGAATATATGACAGATGATGCGGAAATTATAGTAGTAGCATATGGAACTGTTGCAAGAAGCGCTATGAAAGCAGTAAAAATGGCTAGAGAGGATAGAATACCTGTAGGTTTGTTTAAACCAATAACAATTTGGCCATTTCCAGTTTCTAAAATGAAAAATATATTAAAAAAATCACAATCAATTATTGTTGCAGAAATGAATTTAGGACAAATGGCATTAGAAATATCAAGAATTAATAAATTTGGAAAACATATAGAATTAGTAAATAAGGTAGATGGTGACTTAATAAGTCCAAAGGAAATTTTAAATGCAATAACCTCTGTTTGGAGGAGAATAATAGAATTCTAATTAGCCAGGATAACTGGCTAATTATTTTTTTGAAATATAATTTGAAAAAAGTTAAAATTTATGGTAAAATAAACGTAGAAAATGTTATAAAGGGGGCTGAACAATCCATGGAAGTTTTAAAAGTCGGACACTCTTCATCACCGAATAAAGTTGCTGGAGCTATTGCAGGAGTATTGAGCAAAACAGATGAAGTAGAAATCCAAGCAATTGGGGCGGGGGCAGTTAACCAAGCAGTTAAAGCAATTGCGATAGCAAGAAGATTCGTTGAAACTCGCGGAAAAAAGTTATTTGTTGTACCTGGATTCGTTGAAGTTGCTGTTGGCGAAGAAAAAAGAACAGGAATAAAATTTAGAGTATTTGCTGAAGTTACTGAAGAAGAAACGGAAGCTTAAGGAGACTATAGTGATTGATGATAAAATTATTAATGAAATAGTTACCGCGTGTGTGAAAGACGCGCGGCTTTTTTCTATAGTAGAAGAAATTTCGAAATTGAGTATAGAAGAAAGAATGAATATAAGAAAAAAAGCTTCTTTGGTATTAAAAAAGGAAAAAACTGTAGACAAGGAAGCTTTGACCTTTTATTTTGTGATTACAGAAGAGAAAATTGCTGAGGAAATATTGAGGAGGATTAATAATGGAAAAAAAGAAAATGCCTAAATATGTAGGCGGTCAGGCTGTTATTGAAGGGGTTATGATGAAAGGTATAAATACAGTTGTGGCAGTTAGAAGGCCTGATAAAAAGATTCAGATAAAAAGATTAAAAGAAAGATCATTTGGTTTTTTAGAGAAAGTACCATTTATTAGAGGTTTTTTTGTATTGTTAAAAGCAATGATAATAGGTATGGAAGCCTTATCATATTCAGCCAATGTATCTGGAGAAGAAGAAATAACAAAGAAAGATATGGTAATATCAATTTTATTAGCTTTTTTATTTGCAATTGTTGGCTTTGGATTAGGCCCTATGTTTTTAACAAAATTATTTCCTATAGATAGTGAATTTTGGTTTTCTTTTATTGAAGGTGTGATAAGAGCTGTTTTTGTTATATTATATATATGGGTTATTTCATTTTTTAAAGATATAAAAAGAGTATTTGAATATCACGGTGCAGAGCATAAGACGGTATATAACTATGAAGATGGAAAAGAATTGAATGTTAACAACGCAAAAACATATACAACTCTTCATCCAAGATGTGGTACTAGTTTTTTAATTATTACAGTATTTGCATCAATTATAGTGTTTTCTATAACAGGAGCATTAGGTTATACATCTTTAATGCAAAAAGTAGTAACTAGGGTAATATTATTGCCTTTAGTAGCAGGAGTTGCGTATGAATTTCAAAGGTTTACTGCAAAAATAATCGATACATGGGTTGGTAAAATTTTAGCTTGGCCTGGTTTATCGTTACAAAAAATAACAACATCTGAACCAGATGAAGAACAATTAGAAGTAGCTATAATATCATTAAAGTATGCATTAAATGAAGAATTTGATGGAGAAGAAATAGTTAATTAAAATCAAACGATTTTTAACAAAAATATATTATAATACAAATACCTTAGCTCAGATAATGGTATTGACCTTATCTTGGCTAAAGGAATATGAATACGGAGGTAGAGAATTATGTCAAGAGGATTAGATCCAGAAATTAAAAACAAGGTTATTGAAGAATTTAAGATTAATGAAAAAGATACAGGTTCTGTAGAAGTTCAAATTGCATTGTTAACAGCAAGAATAAGACATTTAACTGAACATTTAAAAACTCATCCAAAAGATTTCCACTCAAGAAGAGGATTAATGAAAATGGTTGGTAAAAGAAGAAAAATGTTAAAATATTTAAGAAAAGAAAGACCAGAAGTATATAAAGAATTAATTTCAAAATTAGGAATAAGAGGATAATTAGAGCTCCCGGTTGGGAGCTTTTTTAAATAGTTAACCTGTTTCTACCTTTATTTTTAGAATTATATAAATTCATATCAGCGATTGTAATAATTTTTTCGTATTTATCTGTATTAGGGATTTTAGATATAGCTCCAATACTTATTGTAAATTTAATTTTTAAAGAATTATATTCAAACAAATTATTTTCGACATTGTTTCTTAAATTTTCAAGGGCTATTTCAAAATTAGATGGATTTTTTGATAAATAATAAACTACAAATTCTTCGCCGCCGTATCTAAAAATTTTATCATTTTCTCTATTAAAGTGATTCTTTATAATTTTTCCTAATTCTCTTAAACAATAATCACCAGCAAGATGACCATATGTATCATTAATATTTTTAAAATAATCAATATCAAATATAGCAAAATTAATATATAGTTTTTCTCTATATGCTAGTTTATAATCTTTTTTAAATATTTCATTGAAAAAATATCTGTTATATAATGAGGTTAATTCATCTGTTATTGATATATCACGTAGCTTTTTGTTTAATACTTCTAATTTTACATTTTGCTCTTCAATTTTCTGTGTTCTTTCTAAAACTAAATCTTCCATATTTAGAATGTATTTTTTTAATTCTAATCCCATAATATTAAATTTGCTTGCAAGGTTTATAATTTCATATTGCGAAAATTTATTTATTTCAATGGGTGTAAAATTTTTAAAAGTATTATAATTGCTAATTAAATTTGTAATTTCGTTTATAGGGGTTATAATTTTATTTGAAATCTTTCTAGAAATATAAAATATAATAATAATTGAAATAAAAAGAAATATAAAAAATTGAATAAAGGAATTTAATATAGTGTTATATAAATATAACTTATTATTATATATATTAAAAAAAATATTATTAAATTTAATAGGTTTTGATATAAAATACTTTTTAATAGAATTTTCTGATATTTCTTCCAATCTATTATTTGATAAAC